>CANFKN010000107.1 GCA_947447385.1 Microbacteriaceae bacterium | reverse complement strand
GGCAGACTCATACCCTTTTGCAAAACTAGCGGCGAAGATCAAAGCTCAGCGGGTTGACATCGTTGCACCTGCCGGGGCCGCGGCGGCAGTTTCAGCGGCCATCGCCGACCTGCGAGCCAGCGCCAAATTTGGTCGCGTGAACTTACTTGTAGTGAGCTCAGGCCGCGAAGCAGAAGACCTTGCCGCCGCCCTGCGAAGCCTCGAACCTTCGGCCGAGATTCTTGAGTTTGCGTCTTGGGAGACCCTCCCGCACGAACGCCTCAGCCCGAGCCCTGAAACTGTAGGTCGCAGACTCAAAGTGATTCACCGCCTGCACGAGTTGGCAGTTGTCGGCTCTGACGGCAAAACTCTGGGTGAGACCATCGCGCACCCTGTGTTTGTCATCGCGACGATTCGCGCGGTGCTTCAGCCTTTGCCTGGCAACCTCGCTGACTTTCCACCACTGCGACTGCACCAAGGTCACGACTATTTCTTGCCCGAGCTAACCCTCAAGCTCGTTGAGCTTGCCTACAAACGCGTCGATATGGTCACTAAGCGCGGTGAGTTTGCGGTGCGAGGGGGAATCCTCGATATTTTTGCAACCACTGCTGAACATGCCGTGCGCCTTGAGTTTTTTGGCGATGAGCTAGATGAGATTCGTGAGTTCAGCGTTGCCGACCAGCGGTCGCTGCAGGCCGAAGTGCCGATCAAAACCACCGAGCTTTATGCCGCGCGCGAGGTTATAATCACCCCGCTCGTTGCAAGTCGTGCCCGCGAAATGCAGCACGAGTTTATGAACATCGGCACAATGCTTGCGAAGATTGCCGAGGGAATTCCCGTTGACGGCATGGAGGCCCTTGCGCCAGTGCTGGTTGAAAAGCTCGTGCCGTTCACCAGCTTTTTGCCACCCGAAGCCGGTGTGATTCTGCTTCAACCTGAGCGCTCGGCTGCCCGCGCTCATGACCTGATTGCAACCAACCAAGAGTTTTTGCACGCGGCTTGGGAGGCCGCGACCAACGGCGCGAATGCTCCAATTGACATTGCAGCCGGCGGTTTCATGCAGGTTGGCGAGTTCATGTCAAACCTCGCTGGCACTCAAGTCTTCACCATTAGCCCGTTTGCCGCCGAAGATGATTCGATGGTTGACCTAAAGCTTCACGAGATTCCAAACTTCAGAGCGATTGACGCTAACCCTACCGAGTGGATCGCCGACCAGCTCGAGCAGGGTCAGCTCGTGGTGATTGCCACCGAGGGGCACGGCACAGCCGAGCGCCTTGCCGAGTTGCTGACCGCAGCCAAGGTCACAGCCAAAGTTGTCGAGCAGTTGCCCGCCAAGTTTGCTGCTAAGACGGCCTACCTGGTGCAGGCTAACGTGCGCCACGGCTTCACCTCACTTGATGCCGGTCTAATCTTGCTCACTGAGAGCGAGTTCTTTGGCAAAAACTCGGCTTATGTTAGCCCGCAGGGTCGCAAGATGGCTGCGCGTCGCAAGTCGGCCGCAGTTGACCCGCTGACCCTCAAGGCCGGCGACTATGTGGTGCACGAGGTTCACGGCATCGGTCGTTTCAAAGAGCTTGTCACCCGCCGCAATGGCATTGGCAAACAGCAGGTGCTTCGCGAATATCTGTTGGTTGAATATGCGCCGAGCAAACGCGGCCAGCCGGGCGACACCCTGCATGTGCCGACCGATCAGCTCGACCTGCTCACCCCATACGTTGGCGGCGAGGCTCCCGTGCTCAGCAAGATGGGTGGCACCGAGTGGGCGGCCACCAAGAGTCGCGCGCGCAAGGCCGTGCGCAAGCTCGCCATCGACCTTGTCAAGCTTTATAGCGCACGCATGAAGTCGCGCGGTCACGCCTTTGGTCCAGATACCGCTTGGCAGCGAGAGCTCGAAGAAGCGTTTAGCTTTGTCGAAACCGTTGACCAGATGACCACCATCGATGAGGTCAAGCGCGATATGGAAAGCCCCGTGCCGATGGACCGCCTGCTTGCGGGCGACGTTGGCTATGGCAAAACTGAGGTTGCTGTGCGCGCTGCGTTCAAAGCGATTCAAGATGGCAAGCAGGTTGCCATGCTCGTGCCAACCACCTTGCTGGTGCGCCAACACACCGATACTTTTGAGCGACGTTTCGCGGGGTTCCCGGTGAACGTGCGCTCGCTCAGCCGTTTTCAAACTGCCAAAGAGGTCAAAGAAACCATCGCAGGTTTGGCCGATGGCACAGTTGACCTGGTCATTGGCACCCACCGTCTGTTGAGCGATGCAGTTAAGTTCAAGCAACTTGGCCTCATCATCATCGACGAAGAGCAGCGCTTTGGCGTTGAGCACAAAGAGAAGCTCAAAGCCCTAAAAACCAACGTGGATATTCTCTCGATGTCGGCCACGCCGATTCCGCGCACTCTTGAGATGGCCGTTACGGGTATTCGTGAGATGTCAACCCTGACAACGCCACCCGAAGATCGCCACCCAATCTTGACCTACATCGGCGCCTACAACGACCAGCAGGTTGCAGCCGCGATTCGACGTGAGTTGATTCGTGAGGGGCAGGTGTTCTTTGTGCACAACCGGGTGAGCACCATCGAAAAGGTTGCCAACGATTTGGCGGCGCTGGTGCCCGAGGCTCGCGTTGCAATCGCCCACGGGCAGATGAGTGAGAACGAGCTCGAGCAGGTTGTGGTTGATTTTTGGGAGCGCAAGTTTGACGTTCTCGTCTCAACGACGATCATCGAGACCGGCATCGATATTCCCAACGCCAACACCTTGATTATTGACCGCGCTGAAAATTTCGGGCTCAGTCAGCTGCACCAGATTCGCGGGCGCGTGGGCCGTGCCCGTCAGCGCGCATATGCTTACTTCTTTTATTCACCTGATAAGCCGCTCACCGAAACCGCGCACGACCGATTGGCAACCATCGCGGCCAATAACGAGCTCGGCTCAGGCATGCAGATTGCCATGAAAGACCTTGAGATTCGCGGCGCTGGCAACTTGCTCGGTGGCGAGCAGTCGGGCCACATCGAAGGCGTCGGCTTTGACCTCTATTTGCGCATGATCAGCGAAGCCGTTGCTGACTTCAAGGGTCAAAAGATTGAGGCACCTGCCGAGCTCAAGCTTGAGTTGCCGGTTGATGCGCACATTCCCGACACCTACGTTGACAGTGACCGCTTGCGTCTCGAGGCATATCACAAGCTGTCAGCTGCCTCTGGTGAGAGCGGCACGCGCGCTGTGCTTGATGCGATTCTTGACGAGCTCGTTGACCGCTATGGTGAGGCCCCGCCAAGCGTTATCAACCTGATCAACGTCACAGAGTTGCGCCAACAGGCAAACCGCCTGGGCCTCAAAGACGTCAACGCTCTTGGCAATGCCATCAAGCTCAGCCCGGTTGAGCTAACCGAGGCCGACCAAGTTCGCCTCACGCATCTCTTCCCTGGCACAAAGTATCTGCAAACCGCAAAGCTGCTCAGCCTGCCGGCCCCGAAAGATGCGAACTATGAGCCGCTTCGCGACCAAGCCATCATCGACTACATGTGGGCGTTGCTGGCGCGTGTTTTCGTGCCGCCGCAGGCTTAGCTAGTCAGGCCAAGCGCAAACTGCAGTTTCACCTGCGTCATAAGGGTAGGGTTGCCGGCACCTTTCTCGATGCGCACGATCTCGCGTTGTTGAACGCCGCTCTTTGCCGCCAACTCGCGTTGGGTCAATCCTTGCTGTTTTCTAGTCTCGCGAATGGTGATGGCAAGTCGAATGCGCTGTGCTTCGAACGCAAACATCGGAGCAAGTTTGACATCCGCCTCAAAATATTCAGGACTGGCTGTTTTTTCAAACTGGGTTACAAAATCATCAAATTTTTGCATTTCTTCCTCCAATGAAATAGTGGCATTTATCACTTCAAAATTCAAGAGAGACCGCCTGTCGAGTCAAGTATGTTCCGGGCTGCTTCGATTGCTGACTTCTGTGTTGAGCGGGTGCGATCATGGGTTTTGTCATAGAAGTGAAGAATGACAATTTCTGTTTCGCTCACGAAAGTGCAGAAAATCCGAACCAGGAGTTCCGAGTCGAAAAAGTCTGCTTCGTTTTGTATTGTTCGGCGAAGCACTTTGCGTCGAGTTGGCCCAACTCTAAATTCATAAAGATCTGCACCTAAGTCCTTCAGCCAACCCTCATCAAGCAGAGCCAACCCAAATGGTTGCAATAAGTCTCTGATCGCGCGAATGACAATGCGTTGATCGAGTGGTTCTAGACGTGAGATGAACGCCTCGAAATTGGTTGGTGAGGCCAGTCGAATTTCATTTGGCAGGAGGGCTGCATAATCATCCATCCCGAAACTTTATGCGGGTTTAGGCTCAGAGGAATCTAGCAAATTTGTATCAGTTCACAACTTCTGCAAACGATTTATGTGCAAAAGCAGATGGCAGCATCCAAGCCGCAAACCCGTGCCACACTTAACCCATGACAAACCTCGACACCCTCATTGCTACTGCCCACAAATTGCGCGCCCCTGGTGGTTGCCCTTGGGATGCCGAGCAGACCCACGCCAGCCTCACCCAATACCTACTCGAAGAGACCTACGAGCTCATCGATGCCATTGAAACTAACGATCGCGAAGCCATTCTTGAAGAACTCGGCGACGTGCTCTATCAGGTTATTTTTCACTCTGACCTAGCCGCAACCGGCAGCCTTGGTGAGCCATTTTCAATCGAGGATGTCGCCGCCGTCACCGACAAAAAGATGCGCGGGCGCCACCCTCACGTGTTTGGCACTGCCGAAGAGCTTGAGCGCTTCGCAGCTAACACCGGCGACGAGGTTATGGTCAACTGGGACGACCACAAGAAGCGCGAAAAGCCCGAGCGCCAGAGCGTGCTCGATGGCGTGCCTCAGAACCTACCAGCCCTCGCGCTAGCCGACAAGGTGCTTGGCAAAGCCCTAAAGATTGACCTTCTCGACGCCGATCAACCAGGCGCCTTCAGTGTGACCAGCGAGGATGAACTCGGCGCCATCCT
>CANFKN010000106.1 GCA_947447385.1 Microbacteriaceae bacterium | reverse complement strand
GGCGCGACCTAGGTTCACGTTGGCACTCGTGCAGACCGTCCACTCCCCTGGCAGCAAACTGTTGGTCAGCTCGATGGCACCACCAAGGGCGACTGTTTCGCTAGCGCTTTCTTGCTCCAGCTCGTTGATGCGATCATTTGCTCGTTCGACGAGCTCTCGATCGACCAGCTCGCGAACCTTGTCGATTGCGCGCACGCCCGCGGTTTCGGGGGCATCCCAGTCGAAATCAGGCGCAAACTCACTCGCCCACTTAGCCCAGGCAACCGATGCTGCGCCATGAGAATCAACGAGAACTCCGTCGTTGTCAAACAACAAACCTTTTGCGTGAAAAATCATTGCGATGCTTTCTGTTGGTCTCTCTGGTGCGAAGTTCTTAGCCGAGTCAATCTTAAAACAAAGCGGCCCGAGACTTTCGCCTCGGGCCGCTTCAATGAAAGGGTGGAGCTTTTTGAAACTTGGAGTGAACGCTTAGTCGCCTTCAACCTTGATGGTCTGAATGGTGCCTGTGATGGTGCCAAGCAGGGTGTCGTTGTTGTAGTCCTTAGTAGGCGAATCTTTGACGATGCGACCAAGACGCAAAACAACGATGCGGTCGGTTACCTCAAGCACGTGTGGCAAAGTGTGCGAGATGAAGATAACGCCAAGACCCTTTGCCTTAGCAGCGCGAATGATCTGAAGAACTTCGCCTGCCTGACGCGCACCAAGGTGGTTGGTTGGTTCGTCAAGAATGATTACCTTGCGAGCCCAAGAAACAGCGCGGCCAATTGCTACTGCCTGACGCTGACCACCTGAAAGCTGTGAAACCGGGCGGTTAGCTGAAGGAAAAGCGATGCCAACCTTCTCAAGGTCTTCTTGCGCTTCGGCCTCCATGGTCTTTTTAGCCAAGAAGCCAAACCAACCTAGAATGCCCTTCTTGTACTTCTCGCGGCCAAGAAACACGTTCTCGCTCACGGTTAGGTGAGGAGCAAGGCCTGAGTCTTGATAAAGAGTCTCAACGCCAGACTCAAGTGCGTCACGAGGTGACTCCCAGCTGCGCTCGACGCCATCCAAGAAAATTTGGCCGCCGTCTGGCTTGTGAGCGCCCGAAAGCACCTTCACCAAAGTTGACTTGCCAGCACCGTTGTCACCAACGAGGCCAATAACTTCGCCGGCGTGTAACTTGAGGCTAGCGCCATCAAGAGCAACTACTGAGCCGTAACGCTTTGAAACGTTTTTTACTTCATAAATAAGTTCGCCGGTCATTTATTTTCTCCTCTGGCCGAAGCTGAAACCTTGAATACCTACTGCGCCAGCGATCATGATTGCCACGATAACCTGCTTCCAGTTTGGGTCCATGCCCACCATGAGCAGACCCGACTGAACTTCATAGAGCAAGAATGCGCCAAGAATGGTTCCGAGCATCTTGCCCGAACCACCCATAAGCGAGGTGCCACCGATAACAACGGCAGCAATAGCCTGAAGTTCAAGGCCAGCACCAGAGCTTGGTGAACCAGAACCCAGACGGGTGTAGGCATACATGCCGGCGATGCCCGAAAGAGCACCTGACACAACATAAACCCAGGTGAGGTGACGCTTAACGTTGATACCCGCAGCTTTAGCTGCGAACGAGTTTGAGCCAATCGCATAGGTGTAAAGACCAAAGCGGGCTTTTGCTAGAAACAAGCCGGCAATCGTTACGACGACGGCAACAACAAGCACCGCGAAAGAGATTGGGCTGAGGCTGATTTCACCAATCTTGATTGGGTTAACCAAGCCATAAAAGTTTGGGCCCTGAAGGGGCATGCCGCCCGACCAGATAATCGCTAGACCAGCGCCGCCACCGAGGGTGGCTAGGGTTGCGATGAATGGAACGATTCCAACGACATTTACGAGGAACGCGTTTAGAAGGCCGACTGCAACGCCGGTTGCGATGCAAACCAATAGTGCGATTAGCAGCGGGCCGATTGCTGCTTCGTTTTTGACGTTCAAGTCGAGGTGCATCCAGTTGACCATTACGACACCGGCGACTACACCGCTGAGACTAACGGTAGAACCGACCGAAAGGTCGATTCCGCCGCTAATCACAACAAAGGTTTGACCGACAGCAAGCAACACAATCAAGCCCCAGTCAGTCAAGATGTTGTTGAACACCGAGACGTCCCAGAAAGATCCATAGCTGCCAGCCGAGAACACGCCTGCAAGAAGCAGAATCACGGCGACAAGAATGGTGCTTTGGTTGGTTACTAGGGGTTTCCAGTTGAACCCGCTAGGGGCTCCCTGGCTTGTGAGCTTGCTGTCGGTCATTTGTTACTTTCTTTTTAGATACCTAATCGGTTTTTAGAAACGATTAGTTAGCTACGTAGGTGTACTTGGTTAGGTCAGCAGCTGAAGTGTTAGCGTCCAAAGTTACGTTTGGAATAACTACGTCGTGGCTTGCTGGGTCTTCGTTGTTGCGGATTTTCGCAACGATTGCGCGAATTGCCTGACGAGCTTCTTCAGCTGGGTCTTGAGCGATAAGAGCAGTGAAAACGCCTGCCTTGATTAGCTCAACGTTTGCCGGGTAAGCGTCGTAACCTACAAGTGCAATCTTGCCAACTAGGTTCTTAGCCTGAAGAGCTGCAGCTGCGCCTGATGCGTTGGTGCCATCGATTGCGAAGATGCCCTTTAGGTTAGGGAACTTGGTTAGCCAGTTGCTTACGTTTGAAGCAGCAGTCTGTGGGTTTGACTGTGAGTAGGCAACGTCAACGATCTCGATGCCTGGGTATGACGCAGCAACCTGTGCCTTGAAGCCATCTAGACGGCCAACGTTGGTGGTAGCAGTTGCTGAGGTTAGACCAACAACAACCTGGTAGGTCTCGCCATCGGTGTAACCAATTGCGTTTGCGATTGCGTCAGCAGCCTTTGCGCCACCGTCGCCGTTGTCACCAGTGATGAAGATTACAGCCTTGCTGGTGTCTTCGGTGTGGGTGTCAACGTTTGCAACAACGATGCCAGCTTCAACAGCCTTGTCTGATGATGCCTGAAGACCTGCAGGGTCGGTAGGGATCAATACAAGACCGTCAGGCTTGGTTGAGATAACGCTGTCAACGATAGGAACCTGAGTTGCTACGTCGTAGTGTGATGGGTCGCCCTGCCAAACAAGCTTGACGTTCTGAGCTGCTGCCTCTTCGGTAGCACCGACCTTCATTGCCTGGAAGAATGGGTCGCTCTCGGCACCCATTACGAAAGCAATGGTGAGTTGCTTCTCACCCTGTGCGCAACCTGATGCGGTTAGGGCCAAAGCCGCAACCGTTCCAAGGACTGCTAGTGAACGAAGTGTACGCTTCATATTTTTTCTCCTAGTGTGTTGCTCTGCTTCATGGCGAGGTTCCGGTTGGAGCGCTTTGCATGTCGCTTAGCTGGTTTTGTGTGAGACTTGCGAGAACGCTCTCGCAAACCTTGATACTATAGTTGCAGACATATCGCGATTAGAGCAAATTATTCGCATAACGGTTTCGTCACATTGAATTACGATTAGGTATCAAACAAGAGCGAGGATGCATGAGTCAGCCAAAACAGGGTCGACCTACCATCGTTGACGTCGCTGAAAAAGCTGGCGTCTCACGGGCGACTGCTTCGCGCGCGCTCAGTAGCTATGGTCGCATCAATGCTGAAACCGCTCGCCACGTTCGCGAGGTAGCCGAATCAATCGGTTACGTTTCAAACGAGCTAGCCAGGGCCATGCGAGTTGGCAAAACTAAAACCATCGGCTTGGTTATCATCGCCGACTTCACCAATGCATTCTTCGACCGAGTCACCAAAGCGATTGTTGATGCCGCTCGTGGTCGCGGTTATCAGGTGCTGATCACCAACACTGACGAAGACATCGCCGCAGAGCGCAGAGCTGTCGAGACTCTCATTGAAAAGCGCGTTGACGGAATGATTGTTGTGCCGTCAACAGCTGTAGTTCACGACCACCTTGAAGCTAAACGTTTGGGCGGCACTCCAGTGGTGCTTATCGACAGACGCCTTGAAGGTGTTCGCATGACATCAGTCACAACCGATGACTTCATTGGCACCGAAGAGGCTGTGCGTCACGCCGTCTCTCTCGGGCATAAACGTTTCGGCTTCTTGATTGCATCGGCCGGCGTCAAAGGCGCAAGTAGTGACCGCCCAGCTGTTCTAATCTCTTCTATTGAAGAGCGAGTCAACGGTTTTCTAAACGCCGCCGTTGAAGCGGGCATCAAGCCAAAAGCCCAGACCTGGGTTTATTGCGAAGATAGCCCTTCAGTTTCAGAAGCTGCGGTCGCGAAAATGCTCGACGCGCCAAAAGCTCCGACAATCATCATGACCTCCAACAATGACATGGCTCTGGCTGTGCTGAAAGTTGCTGGCAATCGCCAGCTTGTTTTGGGTCGCGACCTGTCGCTAATAACTGTGGATGATTCGCAGTGGCTCGCTGCCATGTCGCCGGGCATCACCGTGGTCGGTCGGCCGGTTGAGCAAGTTGGGCAGATTGCTGTCGAAAAACTTCTGGCCGAAATCGAAGACCCGGGCCAACCCGCTGAGAAAATTGTTTTGCCAACCGAACTCATCGCACGTGGGTCAGTGGCAAACTTAGTTTTGCGACCAGAACTTGACCCTGAATATAAGGAGTAATGCCAGATGATCTTGGTGATTGGCGAGGCCCTCATTGACCTAATCGAAAACCGTTACCAGGCGGGTGCTTTCAACGCGATTGTTGGTGGCGCTAATGCAAACGTTTCGATTGCACTTGCCCGCCGCGGCACACCTCAGCAGTTCTTAGCTCGACTTAGCAACGACCGTTTCGGCAAGATCATTCGCGAACGCCTGCAGACCAACGGCGTGGGTCTTGACCACGCAATTGATGCATCTGAGTTAACAACCCTTGCCGTGGTTTCAATCGATTCCCAAGGCGTTCCGAGTTATGCGTTTTATGTGAATGGCACCGCTGACTGGGGTTGGACCCCAGCCGAGTTGCCTACTGATGCAGACCTCGAGAACCTTCACGCTAAGGCTATTCAGTTTGGTTGCCTAACGATGGCAATGGCACCCGGCAACGCTGTGATTGAAGACTGGGCTCGCGCGCACTTCGACCAGAAGTCGGTGACCATCAGCCACGACATCAACATGCG
>CANFKN010000105.1 GCA_947447385.1 Microbacteriaceae bacterium | reverse complement strand
TTCATCGAGACCAAGTAATGATTGCCGACAAAATCTTTTTTGACGCGCGATACATCAGATTTGATCATCATGACGGCATCAGCCGTTTCTCGGCTGCGCTATTTGCCGCACTGAATATGCGAACCAAGGTGGTTGCGGTTATCTATGACCTGCGTCAACTTGAAAAACTGCCACAGGGTGTTGAATACATCATGGCCAACGACCCAACCTCGTGGCGTGAACCCTTCATGGCGCGCACGCTAAATAAAGCCGGAGCCAAAGTGGTTTTCTCGCCAATGCAGACTATGGGCAGCATTGGCCGCAAATACAAGTTGATTCTGACTTTGCATGACCTGATTTATTACAACCACAAGACACCACCCGCTGGTTTCAACCTCGCGATTCGCGTTTTGTGGCGCTTGTATCACTTGAGCTATTGGCCGCAGCGTCTGCTGTTGAACCGCGCCGATGCGGTTGCCACTGTCTCTGAGAGCACCAAGCGACTCATGGAATGGCACAAGCTGACCAAACGTCCTATTTCTGTGATCTATAACGCCGCTGGTTCGCCAACCGATGACAACCACCCAAAGCCTCCGACTTCAAGACCAAAGCATGCGCAGAGCTTGGTTTATATGGGCAGCTTCATCGGCTATAAAAACGTTGAGGTGCTCATCGATGGCATGAAACACCTGCCTGACTTTGAACTAAATCTCTTGAGCAAAATCTCACCATCGCGGCGCGCTGAGCTTGAATCACGCATTGAGCCAGCAGGCGGTAAAGTCATTTTTCACAACGGCGTTAGCGAAACCGCCTACCACCAGCAGCTCGATAGGGCAGTGGCACTAGTTACTGGCTCTCAAGATGAAGGCTTTGGAATTCCCCTAGTCGAGGCCATGTCACGAGGCATTCCGGTTGTCGTTAGCGACATCGAGATTTTTCGTGAGATTGGCGGCTTAGCTGCGCTGTATTTCGATCAAAACAATCCGTCAGATTTTGCTCATCAGGTCAAGAAGCTGACGGCAAACCCAGCGTGGATTGCCCGCTCTGAAGCCTCACTCAAATGGTCGCGCCATTTCAACTGGAGCCAGTCAGCCGGCGCCCTAACCCAGATGATCAGCGAGTTATAAGCTAACTACTTGGCTGTTGCAAAGTTTGGGGAGCATAGTTCGCCACCGACCAAACCCCGTTTTCGTGCTTCAAAACGCTCATGCTGGCATTGCCCAAGCGTTCACCCTCGCGAGGCAGTTCGTTATTGCTGGTTAGGCGCAAAAGCTTGCGAATCAGTGCGCCGTGAGAAACCGTCAAAACTCGCTGACCGGGGTAGTTCGTGGCAAGGGTGTCGAGCAAAAGCCTTGCCCTGGCAGCTAACTCGATGAGCGACTCTGAACCGGGCACCAAGTTCGTGTCTTGGTATTTGGCTCGCCATTCTTCATAGAGCAACCCCTCAGCCTCACCAAATGAGCGCTCAAGCAACATTGGTTCAACCTGAATCACGTCAAAGCCGGCGTGCTTTGCGACGATGTCAGCGGTGTCTCGGGCCCTCGAAAGCGGCGAGGTGAGCAGAAGATCCCAGTCATTGCCGTCAATTGCTTGACCTGCCATTTCGGCTTGGGCAATTCCCGTTTCGTTTAGTGGAATATCGGCGATTCCCTGCAGTCGAAAATCGATGTTCCAGTCGGTTTGGCCGTGGCGCAGCAGGCCAACAATCGTGCTAGTCAATCAAAAGCCTCTCTAAAACCAGCGAACTGTTCGCCTCAATTTTTGCCAGTGCAAGTTCATCGGCCTTAGTAGGGCCGAGGTTTACAATCACAATCGGTTTGTCGGTACGTGCAGCATGCTTTGCAAACCGCATTCCCGAATTCACAGCGAGCGAGCTACCAACCACCAGCAAAGCATCGGCATCGTCGAGGGCAGCGAAACAATCGTTGACTCTCTCAGTAGGAACATTCTCGCCAAAAAATACAACATCAGGCTTGAGCACCCCGCCGCACTTTGGGCAATCAGGCACCTGAAAGTTTTCGGCAACTGAAACTTCGGCATCGCCGTCGGGGCTGAACTCAAAACTGTCGCTTTTAGAGATCGTTGGGTTGAGCTGCGTGAGCAAAGCATCCATGTCGATTCTCGACATCGAAAGGCCACATTTCATGCATCGCACTCGTGCCAGACTGCCGTGAAGTTCGATTACTTTGCGAGCACCGGCTGCCTGGTGCAAACCATCAACATTTTGCGTGATGATGCGCGAGACCAACCCGAGACTTTCACCTTGGGCAATCGCAAAATGACCAGGGTTGGGTTTAGCTAGAGCGATTCGGCTCCAGCCAACAAAACTGCGAGCCCAATATCGCACCTGGGCATCGCGCGAACCCATGAATGAGTCGAAAGTCATCGGGTGGCGCGCAACGCGGCCCTCGCCTCGATAGTCAGGAATTCCCGAGTCGGTCGACAAACCAGCGCCACTTAGCACAAGGAGTTTTTTGCCAGCCAGACGCTCACGCACAAAATCGACCCCATATTGTGCTGCAGCCGAAAGTGCGGGGCTTTCATAGTCATCGTCTGGCTGCGCTGTGTTCATTAGGTCAACCATCGATACCAGTCTAACTTTCGTGGCAAACTTGCACTGAATCAGAAAGTTTCTAAGTGATTAAATATTTGGGCTCAAAGCGCACCCTCGTGCCTTTGCTTTCGTCGCTGGCAGCCGCCAGTGGCGCCCAAACTGCGCTTGACCTGTTCACTGGCACTACGCGCGTTGCCCAAGCCTTCAAGCGACAGGGCCTGACTGTTTCGGCAGTCGATTTGGCCAGCTATTCAGAAGCGTTCGCGCGCACCTGGATCTCACTTGATGGTGCGGCCGCTAACCAGGCTGAGCTCACTGCCGCGTTGGCAGACCTGAATTCAACCGTGGGTGAGCCGGGCTATTTCACTAAGACTTTTTGTGAAGACGCCCGCTATTTTCAACCTCAAAATGGCGCCAAAGTTGATGCGATTCGCAACCGCATCGAGAGTGAATATAAAAACTCGTGGATGTACCACCCGTTGCTAACCTCACTGATTCTGGCGGCTGACCGAGTCGACAGCACAACAGGTCTGCAAATGGCTTTTCTCAAATCTTGGGCTAGTCGCAGTTTCAATCAACTCGAAATGCGAGACCCAGGTTTAATTGCGGGGGAGGGCTTTGCATATCGAGGCGACGCACTCGATCTTGCAGCCACTTTGCCACCAACCGATTTGGCTTATCTTGACCCGCCATATAACCAGCATCGCTACTTTGCGAACTATCACATTTGGGAGACCCTGACTCGCTGGGATCACCCTGAGGTTTACGGAATCGCCAATAAGCGCATTGATGTGCGCGACCCAGACACAAAAAGTGCATTCAACTCGAAACGAGAAATCTCGGCATCGATTGAGAAACTGCTCACAGATGTGCGTGCCGAAACTTTGATTTTGAGTTACAACAACGAGAGTTGGCTCAGCAAAGACGATTTGATTGCGATGTGCGAACCACGTGGTCACGTTGCTGTCATCGAGGTTGATTTCAAACGCTATGTAGGTGCTCAGATTGGCATCTTCAACCAAGCTGGCAAAAAGGTTGGCGAACCAAAGCATCAGCGCAATCTGGAATATGTTGTGCTCGTCGGCGAGCGCAAGCGTGTTGAAAAAATGGTTGGCGCCAGCAAAACTTAAGCCATCACTGGCAGAGTGTTGGGCGTGCAGCGAAAATCGTTGCTCTCTCTAGGGTTAGGCTTTTATGTTTTTCACTTATCTCGGGCGCGAACTAACTAAGCGCAAACGACAGACCGCACTCGTGGCGATTGGCCTATCTCTGGCGATTGGCCTGGTCATGGTTGTGAACTCTGTGGCAACCGGCATTAAAGATGCCCAAAGCACGGTTCTGTCAGGCCTCTATGGAATCGGTACTGACATCACAGTCAGCAAGGCAGGAATGCCTGGTGCTGATGGCGGACCACGTTTTGACATAGGTGGCAGCAAAGGAACAACTTCGGGTTCAACTCGAAAGTTCAGCGCAAGTCGCCTCGAAGTGGCACTCGGTTCATCGACTTTGGCCAGCTCAACCGTTGACCAAATCAAGAGCGTTGATGGCGTTGCAGGCGCAGTCGCAACTCTGAAGCTGAACGCAATAACTTTCAGCGGTTCGGTGCCAACCTTTGTTGTGAACCAAACCACAAACAATCACTTCATCAACAACTCACAGCAGGGTCAGTCAAACTTTGACCCAAATGCAGCTCCGGGCGAAAACCAGATGCCAAACCCTCAGCCCTCTTCAACTGATAGCTCAACCACCACAACCCAGATCGGCCCACCTCAGGGTGGTTTTGATGGCAAGGGTGGCAGCAAGTTCGGCATTACTTCAATCAGTGTTGAGGGTGTCGGAGCATCCGACGTGCAAATCGGCCCGTTTGCTACTGCCACGGTCAGTTCGGGGCGTGCATTCACCGCGGCAGACGCCGGCACAAAAGTAGCAGTGCTCGACTCAACCTATGCAAAGACTGCGAAGTTGAAAGTAGGCAAGAACATCACGCTGGCAGGCACAAAGTTCAAAGTGATTGGCGTGATTGCTCCCGCCAATTCAACCGCAACGACTTCCTCTAACGCCTATGTGCCGCTCGATGTAGCTCAGAGCCTGTCTAGCAATCCTGATGTAGTTACTACGGTCTATGTTTCTGCAAAATCAGCTGACCAAATCGATGCTGTCAAAGCCAAGATTCAGGCTATTGATGACACCGCAACGGTGAACACATCGGCAGACCTTGCAAGCACCGTTAGCGGGTCGCTTTCAACCGCCGGTGACCTA
This sequence comes from Microbacteriaceae bacterium, assembly GCA_947447385.1. Classification (GTDB taxonomy): domain Bacteria; phylum Actinomycetota; class Actinomycetes; order Actinomycetales; family Microbacteriaceae; genus Rhodoluna. Next base: position 349 of record CANFKN010000105.1, on the reverse strand, counting down.
CTCAACAATGCAGGTGGCTGGCTATCGGCACTCGTGCTGCTCGCAGCATTTGGTATGGCTATTTTGTTCACAACTTCTGGCGTGAATCGTCGCACCCGCGAGTTCGGCACGTTGAAGGCACTCGGATGGCGCTCTCGGCGCGTGGTCGGCCAGGTAATGGGCGAATCACTTGTCACAGGGCTGCTTGGTGGCGGTTTGGGTGTTTTGTTGGGCCTCGGGGGCATTTGGGCAGTCAACACCTACGGAGGCAGTTTCTCGGCTTCGATCAACCAGGCGACTGGTTTCGGCCCGGGTGCTGGCGGCTTCGGGCAGGGGCCGGCGGGCTTAGGCTCTGGTGGCCCAGCAATGG
>CANFKN010000104.1 GCA_947447385.1 Microbacteriaceae bacterium | reverse complement strand
CAGGTTGCCCAACCTCAACCCACTTGCTGCCGATTCGACCAGCAAGACCGCGCCCATGCTCTTCGACGACCTCTGTGGCTCGGCCCAACGTTAGACCACGAGTTTTAGCTTCAGCAATGATTGCCGCGGCAACCACGTGGGGGCTGCTTTGTTCGAGTGATGCCGCCAGAGCCAAAACCTCGTCTTGGTCAGCGCCAGGTGCAAATGAGATGGCAGCAACCCTCGGCCCACCGTGAGTGAGCGTGCCGGTTTTATCAAGGAGCACCGTTTCAACTCGAGCTAGCGCCTCAAGCGCAGCGCCACCCTTGATAACAGCACCATGAGTTGACGCTTTGCTCATGCCCGCGATAATAGCCACCGGCACTGCCAAGATAAGTGGGCAAGGGGTTGCCGCAACAATCACAGCAACCGCAGGTGCATAGTCACCTGTGATCAACCAAGTGGCACCAGCTAAGACAAGCGCAAACGGCACAAAGATAAACGCCCAGCGGTTCGCCAAACGCACGCTGTTTGCGCTGTCGGCCTGCGCCTGTTCAACTAGGCGAATCAACCCCGAATAAGTGCTGTCGGCTGCGGTGCGAATCGCAGTCAGCTCAATGCCACCACCAGAGTTCAAAACACCCGATGACACTTCTTGCCCGACTGCTCGCCACTTTGGCATTGGTTCGCCGGTTAGCGCTGACTCATCGAAGGTTCCTTCAGTTTCGAGCAAACCGTCAATCGGCACAACCTCACCCGACTTGACCAAAAGTTTGTCACCAACGGCTACCTCTGCAAGCACTACGTCTTTGACCAAGCCGTCAGCCGCAAGTCGGTGCGCAGTTTGGGGTGCTCGAGCCAACAGCGCGGCGAGCTGGTTTTTCGCCCGCCCTTCGGCCCACTGCTCTAGTGCGCGGCCGCTGGCGAGCATCACGCTAATCACCGCAGCGGCCAGCCATTCATTCGTTAGCCCGGTTGCCAGAATCGAAATCACTGCGAGGCTGTCGCTGCCGAATTCACCTTCGCGAATTGCGCGCACCAACCACCGCACAGCCAAGAACAAGCCAACTGCAGCCCCAGCTGCCCAAGCCGTGTTGGTGAAGTTTGCGCCAAAGCCCATGGCGCTAAACCCCAACCCCATGCCCAGTGCCGCGAGCGAAAAAGCTAAGAAGCTGTATTCGCGCAGCTGCCTCATTAAGCCAGGCAGCAACGCGAGCTTTGGAGCTGAGTTCTGGGTGTTGACCATTGCTTGATTCTTGCACCTGTTTTCTGCGAATAAAACTTAGGTTTGGCTGGCTTGGTTGGCAATGGCAGCCAAGTGGCAATAGGCTCACCATGTGAACGATGCGCAGCGGGGCGATGCAGGCTCAAACGACAAGACCACGATTCAGTTTCTAGGTGCGGCTGGCACTGTGACGGGCAGCAGGTTTTTGCTTCGTCACGGCAAGACTCGCGTCATGGTTGACTGCGGTCTCTTTCAGGGTCTCAAAGAGTTGCGTCTGAAAAACTGGCAGCCGTTGGCGGTCGACCCGGCACTTGTTGACGCGGTTGTGCTCACCCATGCGCATCTTGATCACTGCGGATACCTCCCGAAGCTTGTCAAAGACGGCTTCAAGGGTGCGATTCACCTCACTGAATACACCGGCAAACTTGCCGAAGTGGTTTTGCTTGACTCGGCTCGCATTCAAACCGAAGATGCCAAGTGGGCGGTTAAGAAGGGTTTCTCTAAGCACAACCCTCCGGTTGCGCTTTATGAAGAGCCTGACGCTGCACAGGCGGTCGAACAGTTTGTTGTGAACGACTTTGGCGTGCGCACCCAAATTGCCGAACAAACCTATGTAACTTTTCACCCAAGCGGTCATATTCTTGGAGCCTCCTTTGTTGAGATCGAGTTCTTCGGCAAACGTCTGATTTTCACGGGTGATATGGGTCGCAACGAGCATCCTCTTTTGGTTGCCCCTGGCCCAATGCCTGCCGGCAAGTTCGATGCGATTGTCACCGAGTCAACCTATGGCGACCGCGAGCATGAGCCAATGACAGCTGACTTTGCCGACATCATCAACCACACCATCGCGCGTGGGGGTTCAGTGCTGATTCCCGCATTTGCCGTTGACCGCACCGAAGTGATTTTGGTTCGCCTGCGTGAACTCATGGCTGAGGGCACAATCGCTCGCGTGCCGATTTATGCTGACTCACCGATGGCTTTGAAGGCCCTCGACTTCTATCGCGATGCCATCGACCGTGGCTCACCTGAGATTCGCGCAAACATTGTTGAAACCTGGCGCGGTCGCGACCCGTTCGACCCAGGCACGCTGGTGCAACTGATGTCAGTCGAAGAATCGAAGAGCATCAACACCCCGCCTCAGCCTTGCATCATTATTTCGGCTTCGGGCATGGCCACCGGTGGGCGAGTGGTGCACCACCTTGCCAACATGTTGCCAAACGCCCTTCACACGGTTTTGCTCGTTGGTTATCAGGCCATCGGCACCCGCGGGCGCTCGCTTGCCGACGGCGCAGAGTTCGTGAAGATGCACGGCGAACTGGTGCCGGTGCGTGCCGAAGTTGCCCAAATCGGTTCGTTCTCAGTGCACGCCGACGCCGACGAATTATTGGCGTGGATGTCTTCGACAACCGAAGCACCGGGTCAAGTTTTCGTGGTGCACGGTGAGGCTGGCGCTGCCGAAGTTCTTAGCGATCGCGTCAAGCAACAGCTCGGCTGGCACTCGCATGCTCCGCACGACGGTGAAATCGCGCAGCTCTAAAGCTCGCTCAGCGTTAGCACTCTCGCACGGTTGATTCGCGAGTGGGTCTAGTTGCTGAGCGACCTAGAGGTCGCGCAACATTTCTGGGTTTGCCTCAACCTCAGCCTTGAGCTCTTTGAGTGCGGCTTTGCGGGCACGGGCGCGCTTTTGCAATTCAGAAATAGCGATGCCAATCAGGCTAAGGCCGATGAAAAGCCCAATGCCATAAACGAGGCCGGTTAGCGGGTCAAGCTTCGTGCCCGAACTCTCACCAGAACCACCTGTGTTTGCGTTTGGGTTGCCAGAGGTCACCACAGCCACGTCGGTCGCCGTTGCAGTCGGGTCTGGTTCTGAGCTGGTCAGGGCGATTGGGCAAATCGCGTCTGGTGCTGGCGCCTCACCGGCGGCTGCGCCATCGGCAACTTCAAATGTGAAACTGTCTGCATTTGCGTGACCGTCGCTGCTGACTGAGCGCCAGTCAACCTGATAGGTGCCGACCTGTGTCGCGTCAAGAGCTGCCCAGATCGAGTCGCCGTCAACTGTCAAACAGGGCAGTGTTGCTGCCACGCCATCGGGCGAAGTCACCTGAATTTCTAGGCCGTCGCCATTGCCTACATCCATGACGGGTTCATTGAAAGTGACTGAAACCTTGAGCGTGCCAGGGGCAACCTGTGAGCCTGCCGATGGGGTTGTGCCCACGATTTCGTCGTGAGCCAAAGCCGCGGTTGATGCGGTCATCACCAAGCCAGCTGCAAGAGCTGCGGTGGCCAATAAAATGCTTGAAAAACGTTTCATGCCACTAGTTTAGCGATGCCCGCTAAAGTTAAACTTTGAGCGTTTGATTGCTTGTTTCTCAGGAGGAACCATGTCAGAAACCAAGTCAGGTTTCGCCTATATCAAAGAAACAATTTTTGGTGCGCTAGCAGGTGCAGTCGTTGTTACTTTGATTATTGTCGGGGCTAGCGCTCAGACCGCCACACCTCAAAACACGGCCTCGCAATCGCCAAGCACCACAGCCTCTGAAACCCCAAACGCAACTCCAACTGCAACGGCAGCGGGTTGCACGGTGGGCAAGAAGGCAACCGACGCTCGCCTCGGCTCAATGCAAGCCATTGTGGTTGATAACGCCACAGGCAACACCCTTTTTAACATTGATGGTGAGAAGGGCAGCGCAACCGCTTCGACCATGAAGCTCATCACCGCAGCGGCAGCACTAAAAGTTCTCGGCCCAAACTTTCGAGTCACTACCAAAGTTTTTGCCGACCCACTCGACCCAGGTCACATCTATTTCGTGGGTGCTGGCGACCCAACTTTGACCCGCACTCTCAACGGGCAACAGTCGGTTTATTTGAACGCACCAAAGATTTCTGACCTTGCTGTGCTCATCAACTCTTGGGCCAAGTCAAACTCAGTAGCTGCCATCACAAACATCACACTTGACTCGTCGCTGTTCAACGGCCCCGACTATGAATCGTCTTGGCCTGCCTCTGAACGCACGCAGGGATACGTTTCTAAAATCACCGCACTTCAGGTCGACGGTGACCGAAACAACGCGGCTAAAGAAACATCACCTCGAAGCGCAACCCCAGTTTTGCGCGCGGGCAAAGCCCTGCAAAATGCTGTTGGCAAGATTGCCAAGGGCGCCGTTCTTGATGAGGGCGTCATGCCGACCGAAGCTAGTTCGGTGATTGCCAGCGTCACTTCGCAGCCGATTAGCGTCTGGATCAACCACATGCTTCAAGTTTCTGACAACACCGAGGCTGAATACCTTGCCCGCTTGGTTTCTATCAAGTCAGGTGGCGATGGTTCGTTTGAGTCAATCGACAGCACCTTCAAAACAGCTTTAGATAGCCTCGGGCTTGATACTAACGGCATGGTTTTGCGCGATGGTTCTGGCGAGAGCAACAAAAATGAAGTTTCGCCTAAATTCTTCACTGACCTCATGAAACTTGTGATTGCTGGCACCGACAACCTCAACTATGTCGCGCAGGGCTTGCCGGTTGCCGGCGAAAGCGGCTCGTTGGCTAGCAGATTCACTGGAAAGAACGTTGATGCCGTTGGCCACGTCTTTGCCAAGACCGGTTGGATTAATCACGGATACACCCTGGCCGGTTACATCAAACCCAAAGACGGCTCAGTGCTCACCTTTGCGGTTTATGCGCTTGGCAACGTTAGCGACAGCGCAAAGTTAGCGATCGACAACCTTGTCACTGGTTTCTATCGCTGCGGTCTAAAACTGACAAACAACTAAAACTTTCAGACGACTAAAGCTGGCAAACAACTAGGGCTAACAAATGACTACAGCGTTTTTCATCATCGACGTTCAGAACGACTTTTGTGAGGGCGGGTCGTTGGCTTGCGCCGGTGGCGCACAGGCTGCCGCAAACATCACTGCTTATTTGAGCAGTGATGAAGCCAAAGCCAAATAT
>CANFKN010000103.1 GCA_947447385.1 Microbacteriaceae bacterium | reverse complement strand
GATCAAACTAACTCTCGCCGAAGTGGCTGAGGCCATCGGCGGGCAACTTCTTGTTGCCGGTCAAACCGCGCCCGCGAGCGCGGCCGGTCAAACCGCGTCAGACACTGCGGCCGGCCTTGTCGTTACTGGCTCAGTTGAAACCGACTCGCGCCTCGTCACCGCGGGGTCGCTGTTTTTCGCTAAGCCAGGTGAGGTCACTGACGGGCACCTGTTCGTTGCCAAGGCAGCCGAGGCCGGCGCTGTAGCATCGGTCGTTGAACATTTTGTTGATGATGCCGGCGCGCACCCACAAATAGTGGTCGAAAACGTTGTTCTGGCACTAGCCGCGCTTGCCAGCGCTGTGCTCGAAAAAGTTCGAGCAGCCGGCGACATCAAGGTCATTGGTGTGACAGGTTCAAACGGCAAAACCACCACCAAAAACTTGCTGCGTGCGATTTTGAGCCAGGTTGGCCCGACTGTTGCGCCAATCGAGAGCTATAACAACGAAGTTGGGGCAACGATTTATGTGCAAAAAATCGACTATGAAACTAAGTTTTTGGTGGCCGAGCTCGGCGCCGGCGGTCTTGGCAGCATTCGCTACCTTGCCGAAATGATTCAGCCAGACATCGGCGTTTTGCTCAAAGTTGGCCTGGCGCACGTTGGCGAATTTGGTGGCGTCGAAACCACCGCGAAGATCAAGGGCGAGCTTTTAGACGTGATGGCTGAGCAGGCCGCGCGCGGCCACAGCAACCAGCTGGTCGCAAACCTTGATGATGGTGCGGTGCGTGGGCTTGTGCAGGGGCATCCGAGTTTAAATGTCACGTGGTTTGGCACCAGTCGCGACGCAACATATCGCGCCGACAACTTCGAAATGACCTTAGCGGGCACAAGCTTTGACCTGCACCTACCGGCAGAAGCGGCACCATCGCGCGTGCGCTTGCAGATTCTTGGTGAACACCACATCATGAACGCGTTGGCTGCTACTGCGGTTGCCGACCTGGTCGGTGTGCCGCACGACAAAATCATTGCCGCTCTCGAAAGCGTTGAGCTTGCCGAGCGTTGGCGCATGCAGTTGCTGCATCGCGCTGACGGCGTCACAATCATCAATGACGCCTACAACGCCAGCCCTGACAGCATGAAAGCCGCACTGCAAACTTTGGCCCAACTGGGCCGTCAAGGCCACCGCACCATCGCCGTTTTGGGTGAGATGGCCGAGCTTGGTGAGTTCTCGCGCACCGAGCATGACGCCATCGGCCGCCTCGTGGTTCGCTACAACATCGACCAGCTCGTGGTGGTTGGTGAAGCTGCGCGCCTGATTCACATGGGAGCCAGCCTCGAAGGTTCTTATGACGGCGAATCAAAGTTTTTCGAGCAGGCCTCCGATGCTATGGCCTATCTTCGTGAAAAGCTGTTGGCAGGCGATATCGTGTTGGTCAAATCGTCGAAGTCGGCCAACCTGCGCCACCTAGGTGATGAATTGATGGAGGTTTCAGCTTGAGAGCAATAATGGCCGCGGCTGCGATCGGTCTTTTCTTCACACTTTTTGCCACACCAGGTTTTATCTGGCTATTTCGCAAGTGGCGTTGGGGTCAGTTCATTCGCGACGATGGCCCGCAAAGTCACCACACCAAACACGGCACCCCAACAATGGGTGGCATCGTAATCATCATTGCGTCAGTGCTTGGCTATTTCGGCGGAGTGCTGTTTAACGGCCAAATGCCGACAGCTTCAGCGCTATTGGTGCTATTCATGATGGTTGGTCTTGGGCTCGTTGGTTTCGCCGATGACTACATCAAAACTCACAAGCAGCGCAGCCTCGGTCTGACCGGCTGGGCGAAAATGGGTGGGCAAGCAGTCGTGTCGATTGCTTTCACCTGGATGGCCCTCAGCCTGCCAGATGACCACGGTTTGAACCCTGCGTCAACTCGAATCTCGCTGTTTCGAGATATGCCAATCAACTTAGCTTTTGACGATGAAGCCAAGCAGTGGGGCATTTGGGGCACAATCATCGGCATCATTCTGGTGCAGCTCTGGTTCTATCTGCTTACCTCGGGAGCCTCAAACGGTGTGAACATTGCCGATGGCCTTGACGGTTTAGCGACTGGTTCGTCAATCATGGCTATCGGTGCTTTTGCGGTCATTGGGTTCTGGAAATTCAATCAGTCTTGCTTCAACCCGGGGCACCTCACCGGTTGCTACAACACCCGAGACCCGCTTGACCTAGCAGTTGTGGCGGCGGCAATCGTCGGTGCGCTCATCGGTTTCTTGTGGTGGAACACCGCCCCAGCGCATTTGTATATGGGCGACACCGGTTCGCTCGGTTTGGGTGGCGCACTTGCTGCTCTGGCCATCACCTCGCGCACCGAACTTTTACTTTTGCCAATCGGCGGCATTTTTGTGATCGTCACCGGCTCGGTAATTTTGCAACGCATCTATTTCAAACTCACCAAAGGCAAGCGCATTTTCTTGATGAGCCCGTTGCATCACCACTTTGAACTCAAGGGTTGGGCTGAAGTAACCGTTGTTGTTAGGTTCTGGATCATCGCTGGGCTTTGCGTGCTCGGCGGCATCGGCCTGTTCTATGCCGAATGGCTAAAGCGCTAAGCAAAATGAACACGCCTGTTTCGTCAAACGACGCTTTAAAAAACTTGGATGCCCTGATCAGCTGGCACGCCGATTGGCGAGGCCTCAAGGTTGCCGTTTTGGGTTTGGGTGTTACAGGTTTTTCGGTTGCTGACACTCTGGCCGAACTTGGCGCTGAAGTTTTGGTTATTGCCGAGAAAGCCGACTCAGACCAGGTTGACATTCTCGATGTAATCGGTGTCAGGCACGTAATCGGCTCACAAATTGCCAACGAAAACTTCGATTTGCCAGCCTCGAGCGATTCGACTGGCGGTGCCAAGGCTTTGCTTGAAGCGCACCGACCGCAGGTATTAGTGGTTTCACCGGGTGTTCGCCCTGATTCACCAATCGTGCTTTGGGCGAAAGCTAACGGGGTAGCGGTGTGGGTTGACATTGAACTCGCGTGGCGCCTGCGAGATAAGACCGAACGCATCGCCCCTTGGGTTTTAGTCACTGGCACCAACGGCAAAACCACCACCACCCAATTGGTTGAAGCAATGCTCACTTCGGGTGGCTTGCGTGCTGCTGCTGGCGGAAACATCGGCACACCGATGCTCGACTTGATGCGCGACCCAATCGGCTATGACGCGGTGGTGGTTGAGCTGTCGAGTTTTCAACTTCATTACCTATCAGGTTCTGCTGCGCCCGAACTAGCCGGTTCTGCTGCGCCCGAACTAGCCGGTTCTGCTTCGCAGGCTGATGATGGCGAAGGCGACCCGTTGCCAGGGCAAATCATTCCGCTGGCCAGCGTTTGTCTGAACATCGCCGACGATCACCTCGACTGGCACGGCGGCTTCGATGCCTACACGGCCGCTAAGGGCAAAGTTTATGAGCACATGCTTGTTGCCTGTGTCTACAACGTGCAAGATTCAGCAACCGAATCTTTGGTTGAAAATGCCAACGTTACTGACGGTGCGCGGGCAATCGGCTTCACTCTCGGCGCTCCAGGCCTAAGCCAGATTGGCTACGTCGAAGACGTTCTTGCCGACCGAGCTTTTCTTGAAGACCGCAAAAACACGGCGCTAGAGATTGCAACCATAAGTGATATCGAAAACATCGGGGTCATTACTCCACACCTGCTCGCGAATGTCGCAGCCGCAACTGCTCTTGCCCGGGCTGTTGGCGTCGAGCCGCTAGCAATTCGCGAAGCGATTCGCGGCTTTCGCCTCGACTCACACCGAATTGAGTTGGTGGGTGAGTGGGGTGGAATCCGCTGGTTTGATGATTCGAAGGCCACAAACCCGCACGCTGCCGCAGCCTCGCTCGCGTCGTTTGAAAAGGTGGTTTGGGTCGTTGGCGGTTTGCTAAAGGGCGTTGATTTGACCGCCCTCGTTAAGCGTTTCAAGGGCAAGTTGCGCGGGGCAATCGTCATTGGCGTTGACCAGCAACCGGTTCTCGACGCTTTCGCCGCAGTCGCGCCCGAGGTGCCAGTTGTCGCCGTGCCAGCTGGCGCAGAAAAATCTACGGATGACGCCAGGCGCGTCATGCGAGCCGTTGCAACGCAGGCAGCTTCGTGGGCAATCGAAAGCGACGTGGTTTTGCTCGCACCAGCTGCTGCCTCGATGGATCAGTTCGTTGACTACGCCGACCGTGGTGAAGCATTTGCTGAAGCGGCTCACTGGGTGAATGACTAATGGCACGCATTCGCCAACCGAGGCCAAACTCACAACGTGGGCTCAGTCGAATTGCGCGTGGCAGGCTGGCCTTTGGTCGCGGGCTAAGGCGATTGGTGATGGGCCAATCGATGAACTTCTATTACATTGCCGGCATCACGGTTCTGATTGTGCTTTATGGTGCCGTCATGGTGCTTTCGAGCTCTTCAGTTAACTCGCTAACCGAATTCAATGACTCGTATCACGTGTTTTGGAACCAGGTGAAATATGGCGGCATCGGTCTGCTTGGAATGTTCATCTTTTCAATGCTGTCGGTTTCGCGCATTCGAACGCTCGCGAAAGCAATTTTTGGTTTTGCTCTAGTGCTTCAGCTTGCCATCTTCGTTTCTGGTCAAGGCGTTTCGGTTTATGGAAACCAAAACTGGTTGAACATCGGTTTTGCGACGATTCAGCCTTCTGAGTTCATCAAGTTCGGCCTCATTCTTTTCGTTGCTCACAAGTTCGCAGAGCGCGAAGCAGATATTGATGACACCAAGCGTTTTATCAACTACAACTGGTTTTTCGTTATTCTCGCTCTCGGCCTAGTGCTAAAGGGTAGTGACCTCGGAACCGCGATGGTCATTGCCATCATTGCGATCGGAATGACCTACCTAACCGGCGTTGACATGCGCCGAATGCGCCACATTTATTTGCTCGTCGTCGTCGCAACTTTCGTTTTTGTGGTTACCGGCCCAAGTCGTCTGGCTCGCATCTCAGCTTGGTGGCCGATATTCATGGGCAACTACAGTGATGACTCATCAAACAACGCATGGCAGGCCGTGCACGGGCTTTGGGCCCTTGCGGCTGGTGGCTGGGGTGGCGTAGGTCTCGGGCACTCCAAACTCAAATGGGCGTGGATTCCCGAGGTTGATAACGACTACATTTTCGCAATCATCGG
>CANFKN010000102.1 GCA_947447385.1 Microbacteriaceae bacterium | reverse complement strand
GTGAATGCGACCTTGAGTTTCAGTGACAGGAACACGCTGAACGCGGTGCACACCACCCTCATATTTCAAGTGCGCCCAAACACCCTGTGACGGGTCGGTTGCATTTGACTTGATAGCGATTTGAACGTCTTTATAACCACCGAGGTCAGATTCGTTTTTGTCGAGAATCTCGGTTTTCCAACCTTTGCCATTGGCATATTGGATGTACATGCGAAGCAGGTCAGCTGCAAAGAGCGCTGACTCAGCACCACCTTCACCAGCCTTGATCTCCATAATGACATCGCGGCCATCGTCTGGGTCACGAGGAATCAGCAGGCGACGAAGTTTCTCGTTTGCGGTCTGCAGCTTTTCTTCGATTGCCGGAATCTCTTCGGCAAACATTTCGTCTTCTTTAGCCAACTCTTTTGCAGCAGCCAAATCTTCGTTCAGCTGATTCACCACGTGGTAGGTGGCAACGATGGCGCTGACCTCGGCATAGCGACGGTTAAGCTTTTTTGCCAAGGCAGGGTTGGTGTGCACCGCAGAGTCAGACAGTTGGGTCTGAAGCTCTTGGTGCTCTTTTAGAAGGGGTTGAACAGAGTCGAGCAATTATTACTCGCCGTCTGAGCCGTTAGGCACTGGCATCGACTTCTGAACCTGCATCAAGAACTCAACGTTGCTCTTGGTCTCTTTTAGGCGAGCCAAAACAAGTTCGAGTGCCTGCTGCTGCTCTAGACCTGCGAGGGCACGACGGAGCTTCCAGATGATCTTGGTCTCGTCGGCGCCCATCAACATCTCTTCGCGGCGGGTGCCCGAAGCATTGACGTCAACTGCCGGGAAGATTCGCTTGTCGGCAAGGTTGCGCGATAGGCGAAGCTCCATGTTGCCGGTGCCCTTGAACTCTTCGAAGATAACTTCATCCATCTTCGAACCGGTCTCAACGAGCGCGGTTGCCAAGATGGTCAGCGAGCCGCCATCTTCGATGTTGCGAGCTGCACCAAAGAAACGCTTTGGTGGGTAAAGTGCTGACGAGTCAACACCACCAGACAAGATGCGGCCAGAGGCTGGGGCGCTCAAGTTGTAGGCACGACCCAAACGAGTGATCGAGTCGAGAAGAACGACTACGTCGTGACCAAGCTCAACGAGGCGCTTGGCGCGCTCGATGGCTAGCTCAGCAACGGTGGTGTGGTCTTCGGCAGGGCGGTCGAAGGTTGAAGCAATAACTTCACCCTTGACGGTGCGCTGCATGTCGGTAACTTCTTCTGGGCGCTCGTCAACCAAAACGACCATGAGGTGAACCTCTGGGTTATTTACTGCGATTGAGTTTGCGATGGCCTGAAGCACCAAAGTCTTGCCCGCCTTTGGAGGCGAAACGATTAGACCGCGCTGACCCTTGCCGATTGGGGCAACGAGGTCGATGATGCGGGTGGCTAGCTTGTTTGGCTCAGTTTCGAGGCGCAAGCGAGTCTGTGGGTAAAGCGGTGTTAGCTTGCCGAACTCAACACGAGTGGCAGCTTCTTCTTGGGTCAGGCCGTTGATTGAGTCAACGCGCACTAGTGCGTTGAACTTTTGGCGGCCCTGGTTATCGCCTTCGCGTGGTGCACGAATGGCACCAATAACGGCGTCACCCTTGCGCAGGTTGTATTTCTTGACCTGGCCAAGTGAAACATAAACGTCGTTCGGGCCAGGCAGGTAGCCACTGGTGCGAACGAATGCGTAGTTTTCAAGAACATCTAGGATGCCCGCTACTGGCAACAAAACGTCATCGGCGGTGATTTCTGGCTCGATCTCATCGCGGTCGTTCTGACCACCGTTGCGACCGCCGCGGTCGCGGAATCGGTCATTGCGGTTGCGGTTGCGATTGCGGTTGCGGTTGCCACCGCGGTTGTCGTCATAGTCGCGGTCGCGACCCTCTGAGCTGCGGTTGCGGTTGTCGTTGCTGCGCTCGTTGCGGTCATTGCGGTCGCCAGTGTTCTGGCGATCATTTTGACGGTCGCCGTTCTGACGGTCGCTGCTTTCGCCTTCGCCAGCGCTCTGGCCTTCACCGTTCGATGCGCCTTCGCCACCACCGCGGTTGCCGCCACCATTGCGGTTGCGGTTGCGATTGCGGTTGCGGTTGTTATTGCCTTCGCCTTCGCGACGACCTTCACCGTTTGATGAGCCTTCGCCTGACGAAGCTTGGCTAGATGCGCCTTCGCCTGAGTTGTCGGCGCGGCTTTCGCCTGACTTAGCTGACTCGCTCGAGCCCTCGCCCTGGCCGGCAGTCTTGGCCGAGTCGCCCTTTGCTGCGGCTGCGCGAGTGCGACGCTTTGGAGCCTCTGCTGCGCCTGTGTCGCCAGCTGGGGCTGAAGAAGTTGATTCTGAGCTTGCAGCTGCGGCAGCTGAAGCGGTAACTCGACGGCGCTTTGGCGCTGGAGTTTCGTTTTGGATTTCATCCATTATGGGTTTGCTCTTTCTTAGCTATCGGCAAATGTTTTTTGAGATGCTTGCCGGTAAACGCGGTCACTGTGCTTTTGTTAGTGCACTGTGCTGCAGGGAATTACACCGAATTGAATACCTCGACGCTAAATTGTCGCGTCGGAACCTTGGTGCACTACTACAGTAGCACCTTTGAAGTCGACTGCCAAAAGCAACGGCTGCCAGTTTGGGTAATGTTCGGTAACGATTTTTGCTGCTTCAGCGCGCTCTGCCGGGCCATTTGCCAAGACCAACACTGAAGGGCCAGCGCCTGAAACCACCGCTGCGAGACCGTGACCACGAAGCAGTTGAATCAAAGCGTCGGTCTCTGGCATGGCAGCCGCACGATAGTTTTGGTGCAGTCGATCTTCGGTTGCGTCAATCAAAAGTTCTGGGCTCTGTGTGAGGGCCGCGATCAAAAGGGCTGAACGTGAGACGTTAAAGACAGCGTCATCGTGCGGCACTGAGTCGGGCTGCAACGAACGGGCTAAGGCCGTTGACATTTTGAAACTAGGCACGAGCACCAGCGGCGCAACACCGCGGTGAACGAAAAGTTTTTTGTGGCGAGGGCCGGTTTGGTCGTGCCACGCGATGGTTAGTCCGCCAAATAGCGCGGGTGCTACGTTGTCGGGGTGACCCTCGATCTCGGTCGCGATGTCAAGCAGCTGGGCATCGGTGATGTCAACCACGCCTTGCAAAAGCCCCTTGGCAGCAACGATGCCCGAAACTACTGCAGCACCAGATGAACCCATGCCTCGACCGTGAGGAATGATGTTCTTGGCTTTCAGATGCAACTTAGGCAGCGGCTGACCGAACTTGGCAAAGGTAAAGGCAATTGATTTGACGACTAGGTTTTCGCCGTCGGTTGCGACCTCGCCAGCGCCTTCGCCATTAACCTCAACAAACGCGCCTTCACCCTCAAGTGCTGAAACTTCGAGCTCGTCGTAATAAGAGAGCGCCATGCCAAGCGTGTCAAAGCCAGGGCCCAAGTTTGCAGAAGTTGCGGGAACCTTGACGATTACCTTGCGACCCACCAGCGAAGTGTGCTTGCCGGTTGGGTGTTCTGCTGTGCCCTGTGATGAAGTTGTGGCGCGGTGCTCTGAGGTCATGCTAGTTAGCGGCCAATCCCAAACGCTCAGCAACTTCAGCCGCGCGAGTTGAAACGCTCTGAGGCTGAATGTCGTTGCCGTTCTCGTCTTTCAAAGCCCAACCGGCATCTTTCAAACCGTGACCGGTCACTGTCACAACGATGGTTGAGCCGGCAGGCACTTCGCCAGCCTTTGACGCCTTGAACAAACCAGCAGCGCCGGTTGCCGAAGAAGGCTCAACGAAAACGCCAACTTCTTGTGACAAGAAGCGGTGCATCCAAAGAATTTCTGTGTCACTGACCGCACCGAAACGGCCATCTGAACATTCGCGGGCGCTCAGTGCGAGATCCCACGAGGCAGGGTTGCCGATGCGAATGGCGGTGGCAATAGTCTCTGGGTTGGCAACTGGGTGACCAACAGTGAAAGGTGCAGAGCCTTCAGCCTGGTAGCCCCACATCTTCGGAACCTGCTTGATGGTGCCAGCGTTGAAGTCTTCGAGGTAACCCTTGAAATATGCCGAGTAGTTACCGGCGTTGCCGACAGGCAAGACGTGAAGGTCTGGAGCAAAGCCGAGAGCCTCTACCACTTCAAACGCGCCGGTCTTTTGACCTTCGATGCGGTCAGGGTTAACCGAGTTAACCAGGTGAACCGCATAGTTCTCAGCCAATTCGCGAGCCAAAACAAGGCAGTCATCGAAGTTGCCTTGAACCTGCAAGATTTGTGCCTTGTGGGCAACGGCCTGGCTCAACTTGCCCAGCGCGATCTTGCCCTCAGGAATCAGCACAACTGAAGCAATGCCAGCAGCTGCGGCATAGGCAGCAGCCGAAGCCGAAGTGTTGCCGGTCGATGCACAAATCACAGCTTTGGCACCGTGGCCAACAGCCTTTGAAACTGCCATGGTCATGCCGCGGTCTTTGAATGAGCCGGTTGGGTTCATGCCCTCAACCTTTAGAAGCACACGCTCGGCACCAACCAGCTTGGCCAAAGCCGGAGCCTCAACCAATGGGGTGCCACCCTCACCAAGTGTGATGATAGGTGTGTCTTTGGTCACATCTAGACGATCGAAATATTCGCGAATTACACCGCGCCATTGGTGAGCCATTAGACACCTTCTACTCTGATTACTGAAGAAATAGCTTCAACTGCGTCACTCGCAGCGAGAGCCTCAACCACGGCAGAGAGCGATGCGCCCAAAGCTTCGTGGGTTCCTACCTCGAGGGTAGCGGTTTTGCTGAGCTGCCCGCCGCTAACTGCGACAGATTGTTCGACAGTTTCGATAGAAACGCCGTGTTCAGCGAAAATACTTGCGATTTGAGCCAAAACGCCTGGTTTGTCAGTGACCTCGAGGGTGATCTGATAGCTCATATAAACGCGCTCGATTGGCAGTGTCTCAAGGTTGGCGTGCACCGAGTCAGCCAGACCAGGGCCACCGGCGACGTGACGCTTTGCGGCTGAAACCAAGTCACCAAGAACGGCGGATGCCGTCTGCACGCCACCAGCACCTGCACCATAGAACATCAGCTGGCCAGCGGCCTCGGCCTCAACGAACACGGCGTTATAAGCGCCGCGAACCGAAGCCAGCGGGTGTTCGTTTGGAATTAGTGCCGGGTAGACACGCACTGAGATGCCTTTTTGACCTGCGTCGTCGGCGTCGATGCTCTCGCAGATCGCGAGCAGC
>CANFKN010000101.1 GCA_947447385.1 Microbacteriaceae bacterium | reverse complement strand
TAGCTGCCATCAAGGTCGATGCCAGGAATCTTTAGCGCGGCGTCTTTGATTGCTCCGGTGGCGAAAATCACAGCGTGGTAGTGCTTGCGAACATCTTCGAGAGTTAGATCAACGCCAAACTGAACGTTGCCAAAGAAGTGAATTGAGCCAGCGTTTAGCATTTCGTGAAGCGAGTTGACAATGCCCTTGATGCGCGGGTGGTCAGGTGCAACGCCATAGCGAATGAGCCCATAAGGCGCAGGCAGCGAGTCAAATAGGTCGATGGTGACTTCTGGGTGCTTGGTGTGCAAAATGTTGCCGGCATAAATGCCTGCAGGGCCAGCGCCAATAATCGCGACTCTAAGGTTTTGGCTCATCTTTTGCTAACTTCTTTCTGGCTTGAAAAACTGGGCTTGCAGCTCGGCTAAATAGTGTGGGCTAAGCCGCACCACGTCACCTACAACAATCACTGCGGGTGATTTTATGCCTGCATCTTGGGCAACTCTTGCAATGTTGGCTAGTGTGCCAACGACGATCTTTTGGTTTGCGGCGAAGCCCGACTCGATGATTGCAACTGGGCAGTCAGCGCCACGAAGACCGGCGGCTAGCGTGAATGTCGTTTCGCGAAGGCGGTCAAGGCCCATCAAGATAACCAGGGTGTGGTCGGTGTCGCCACCAACTGCTGCAATCTCTTCGTCGCCGGTCACAACAGTGAAACCGTTAGCGATGCCACGGTGAGTCAGCGGAATTCCGGCTGCGGCAGGCGCAGCAACAGCGCTGGTGATGCCAGGAACCACTTCAAAGTCAACGCCAGCAGATTCACAAGCAAAGGCTTCTTCGCCACCGCCGCCAAAAATGTTTGGGTCGCCAACCTTGAGGCGAACAACCTGCTTGCCGTCGCGTGCAAGGTCAATCAACAGCTGGTTGATGTCTTTCTGAGCAACATGGTCGCGGTCGCCCACGCCTGGCACTTCAATGACCTCAACAGTTGACGGTAGGTTTTCAAAATAACTGGTCGCGCCAATGCGGTCGGCAACCACAACGTCTGCCTTTTGCAACAGGTTGAAACCGCGAACGGTAATAAGGTCTTCGGCGCCTGGGCCGCCACCCACGAGATAGACCTTGCCGGTCTGATTGGCCTGCCCGTGGCCGTCGTTAGGTGAGTGGGTCAAGAGGTTCCTTAGGGGTGGGCAAAAGATTACCTATCAAATATGCCCGAGTTCGGCTGAGTTTGCGAACTGGTGAGCAATAAAGGGCAACAGTTGCCGGTTGGATTTCGCGCGAGCGGGGCAAGCCTGCCAGCGCTGGCTAGAGCAGACCAGCTGCCGTGGCTTTGTGCACAATTTCGGCTCGGCGGTGTGCGCCAAGTTTGCGCGAGAGGTTTTGCAGGTGAAACTTCACCGTGCTTTCGCTGACATACATGTCAGCTGCGATCTGCTTATTGCTTAGGCCTCTTGCCACGAGCTTCAAAACCTCATGTTCGCGGTCTGTCACGTGTTCGCCGATGTCACGGTTTGAGCCGAGTGAGTGGGCTACTAGATTGCCAATGCCTTTGCCCATGACAACTTCGCCGTCTTGAACTGTGCGAACCGCCTTGCCGAGTTCGTCGGCTTTCACATCGTCTTTCAGCAAATAGCCGGTTACTCCGCGGCGCATCGCATCAACCACGACAAACTCACTAAGCGTTTGAGCCAGAATTAAAACTTTGGTGTGCGGGTAGCGTTTGGTTATTTCTTCACAAAGCTGAAGGCCACGGGTTGTGTCGTCGCCCAAGTCAAGGTCAATTACCAAAACATCTGGACCGTGCTCGTCAACCGCGTCGATAACAGCGTCATATGTGGTGGCTTCGGCGACAACAGCAACGCCAGGGGTTCGTTCAAGAATGGCTCGCACACCAATGCGAATGATTACGTTGCGGTCGGCAACCAGCACACGGGTTTTTGAGTGCGGCGAGCGCCGACCAAGTGGCACGTCTGGGCGAACAACATCGTTCATGTCGTTAGATTACCCCCTAATGCCCTCACCTGTCCATATGGCTAGGTAGGCAACCTATCCGTTTTGATTGGTTTTAGACAGTCACGCCCCAACGTTAAGCAAACGTAATAAAAACGGGAATAGTTTGTCGATTGTCGCCCACCAAAGGGGTTGGGCCAAATGAAAGAGACGCAAAATGTCAATTTACGCAGCACCAGGCACGGCCGGCAGCATCGTTGAGTTTCGCCCGCGCTACGACCACTGGATCGGCGGCCAATATGTAGCCCCTAGCAGTGGCCAGTATTTTGAAAACGTAACACCTGTCACCGGCAAGGTGTTCACCGAAGTTGCCCGCGGCAACGCCGAAGACATTGAAAAGGCGCTTGACGCTGCCCACGCAGCCAAGAAGGCTTGGGGTGAAACTTCTGTCACCGCCCGCGCAATCATCTTGAACAAGATTGCTGACCGCATGGAGGCAAACCTTGAGAAGATCGCGGTTGCTGAGACTTGGGAGAACGGCAAGGCTGTTCGCGAAACTCTCGCAGCTGACATTCCGCTAGCAATCGACCACTTTCGCTACTTCGCAGGCGCTATTCGCGCCCAAGAGGGCAGCCTAGGCGAGCTAGACAACGACACCGTCGCCTACCACTTTCACGAGCCACTAGGTGTTGTTGGCCAGATTATTCCTTGGAACTTTCCAATCTTGATGGCCGTCTGGAAGCTCGCTCCTGCGCTAGCGGCCGGCAACTGTGTCGTGCTAAAGCCAGCCGAGCAGACTCCAGTTTCGATTTTGTATCTAATGGAGATCATCGGCGACCTTTTGCCTGCCGGTGTTGTGAACATCGTCAACGGTTTCGGTGTTGAAGCTGGCAAGCCGCTCGCTTCAAACCGTCGCATCGCAAAGATTGCATTCACTGGTGAGACCACAACCGGCCGCCTAATCATGCAATATGCCAGCGACAACATCATTCCCGTGACTTTGGAACTCGGCGGCAAGAGCCCTAACGTGTTCTTCAGAGACATCGCTGACCAGAACGACGCTTTCTATAACAAGTGTCTTGAAGGCTTCAACATGTTCGCGTTGAACCAGGGTGAAGTTTGCACCTGCCCTTCACGTGCGCTGATTGATGCACCGATTTATGACAAGTTCTTGGCTGACGCTCTTGAGCGCACTAAGAAAATCATTCAGGGCAACCCGCTAGACACCGCAACCATGATTGGTGCCCAGGCAAGCAACGACCAGCTTGAGAAGATCTTGAGCTACATCGAAATCGGCAAGGCTGAAGGCGCTAAGTTGCTTCTCGGCGGCAAGCGTGCCGACCTTGGCGGCGAGCTTTCGGGCGGCTTCTATGTTGAGCCAACCGTGTTCGAAGGCACCAACAACATGCGCATCTTTCAGGAGGAGATCTTTGGCCCTGTGCTTGCTGTGACCAAGTTCGACGGTTTCGAGCAGGCAATGAACATCGCCAACGACACCATCTATGGTTTGGGTTCTGGCGTGTGGACTCGCCTCATGAACACTGCCTACCGTGCAGGTCGCGAGATTCAGGCCGGTCGTGTGTGGACCAACAACTACCACGCCTACCCTGCTCACTCAGCATTCGGTGGCTACAAGTCATCGGGCATCGGTCGCGAGAACCACAAGATGATGCTCGACCACTACCAGCAGACCAAGAACCTTTTGGTCAGCTACTCGCCAGACGCACTGGGTTTCTTCTAAACCCTGGCTCTGCGCGATTTCAAATAGCACGGATGTGGGGCTCTTCGGGGCCCCACATTTGGCTTAATCTGTCGCCCAGCCTGTTGGCGGGCACGCAACGAAAAGGTAACCTGCACTTATGTATGAAAACTTGCCACCACGAGTTGAAACCACGCCGGCTGCTGATGATTTGCTGCGCAAGTTGACCGCTAACCACGGCCCGCTAATGTTTCACCAGAGCGGTGGTTGTTGTGACGGCTCAGCGCCAATGTGTTATCTCGCGGGCGAGTTTCGGGTCGGAGGCAGCGACGTGCTGCTCGGCGAGCTGGTTGTCGCTGGCATCGATGCGCCAATCAAGGTGTGGATCTCGCTCGAGCAGTTTGAGTATTGGAAGCACACGCACATCACCATCGATGTGGTTCCTGGCCGCGGTGGCGGTTTCTCGTTGGAGTCACCCGAGGGCATGCGTTTCATCATTCGCTCGCGACTTTTCAGCGACGAAGACGCAATGACTTTGCTCACCTCGCCGATTTTGCTCGGGTCTGGCGACCTCAAGGTCGTCTAAAGTTACGCTCAACATTCAGCTCAGAAGCTTATTAATGAATTCTTCCGGCTTACCCGAGATAAAACCATTGAAAACTAGGTCATCCCGACTGCAGTAAAAAGAATCCCTTAGAGTTCTAATGGCCCTCGTGGCAGCTTGCTGTTGAGGTCGCAACTGAATTTTCTCAATTTCTTTCACGACAATTCCCAATATGAGACCAATCACTGGGCCAATGAACAGCGAGACGAAAAACGCAAATCCAGCATTGAAAAGGTCACTCCCACAGTCCAATGGGCCACCTTTGTAGAACCAAAGGTTCATCGCCGCAAATACCGACAATATGCAGCCAGCCAGCAACGAAAGAAATCTAAATCGAGCTTCGGGAACAAAGACGCTCAAGCGTTGCGCAAGGGCTGTAGAGCTTGACCCCAATGAAATCCCTGCATAAGCGTTTTGCAGATGCCCCATTTGGCCCAGCAACGTTACCGACGTTGAGTTGGAGGTCCCGCTATCTACTATTGTTGCAACGCTCTTAACTCCATCGCTCATTTCACACTTAGGGCAGACGCCCTTGCCACTTTTTGCAGGACTGGCTGAAGTGGAGGCAGCTTTGCTAAATCGAAGATCGGTTTGCATCGTTCCGCAATGTTTGCAGAGCTGCGCCTCAAACTTAATCAACTCTGCGCATGCTACGCATTTTTTATCAACTGAACCTCGTGGGCCTATGTCAGATAAAACAATATGTTCTTGAGGTTGGTCATCAAAAGTTTGATTGGCGCCGCACCTTGGACATCGTGCAAGTTTTTCGTGGTTGTAAACTCGACCGCATTTTGTGCACCCGTGAATTCCAATGGACATTAATGTGACGCACCCCCCCCGCGAAATTTAAAATTAGATGCTCAAACTACCACATTGGCCTTTTGGAACGCCACTTCATTGACTTGCGTATTTGCCAACTAGGCGCACAGCGCCGCCCCGCACACCTTTAGCTTCGTTCACATAACTTGGGCCGGCGAGGTCGCAGT
>CANFKN010000100.1 GCA_947447385.1 Microbacteriaceae bacterium | reverse complement strand
TGGAGGAGCACCTATTCAAAAGTTATATGCTTGGCACATGAATTCTTCGCAAGACACAATCAAGTGGCTGCTAGACAGTGACCCGTCGCTCAAGTGGCAGGTTGAACGCGACCTGCTGCAGTTGCCTGAGGCGGCGTGGCAGCGAACCAAGAGCTTGACTTCAACAACCGGCTTTGGAGCCAAAATGCTCAGCCTGCAAGACGCTGACGGTCAGTGGGCTGGTGGAGCGTTTTTTCCTGGTCGCAAAGAACCCCGCGCAATCGTTCGCGAAGACGACGAAGAAGGTCAGCCGTTTATCGCCACAACCTGGTCACTCAATGCACTTCGCGAGTGGGGAGTTGCCACAGAAGCTCTGGGCGACACCGCAGCGCGAATCGCAGTCTCATCTCGTTGGGAATATGACGACCTGCCATATTGGGGCGGCGAAGTTGACTGCTGCATCAACTCTTATACCCTGGCAAACGGCGCCTGGCTCGGCGTTGACGTTGCACAGAACGCTCAATGGTTCATCGACCACCAGCTCGAAGATGGCGGCTGGAACTGCGAATGGGTTGAGGGTTCAACTAGATCATCTTTTCACTCAACCTTAAACAGCCTGATTGGGCTCTTGAGCTATGAGAAGTTGGTTGGCGCTAAGTCAGATATCAGAGCAGCCAGAGAACGCGGTGA
This sequence comes from Microbacteriaceae bacterium, assembly GCA_947447385.1. Taxonomy (GTDB): domain Bacteria; phylum Actinomycetota; class Actinomycetes; order Actinomycetales; family Microbacteriaceae; genus Rhodoluna. The sequence continues at coordinate 4,592 of CANFKN010000100.1, read as the reverse complement.
AGAATACCTTTTGAAGCGACGGCTGATGTTCGGTCTTCAGAGCGGCGAGCTCATTGGCGAGTGGGCAACTCAGTTCACCTACCCAGCCAGATGGCGCTACTCGACTCTGAGGGCGTTGACCTATTTCATGGATGCCTGCGATTTCGACGGCAAAGATGCTGACCCGCGTTTGGCTGAGGCTATAGAGAGCGTTCGACTAGCTGCCAATGAACGAGGCCGCTGGCTCAATCAACGACGCGAAAAAGGCTCCGTTTGGTTCGACTTTGATGCCGCCCTAGGTGAAGAATCAAAGTGGGTGACCTTTCAGGCGCTTCGAGTCTTGAAATGGTGCGATCAAGATTAAAGAAAAATGCCTCTGACTTTCGCGGTTCAGCCCAAAAGTCAGAGGCATTTTGGCTAACCAACCAGGTTGGTGTAAGCCAGGCTCAACAGGAACAGCCCTGCACAAAGCAAGACGAACCCTAAACCGAGGCCAAAAGGCGACCTCCAACCGTGCCAGCGTTCTTGAAAATCAAAACGCTTTCTTGTCCACGAATCTCTAAGTTCGACCCAATCGGTCATCTCTTGGAATTTCTCGGCTTGTTTCTGCTCATTCATGTTTCTTCACTTTCTTCTTGTTGGATTTGAGTGAAGCTAAAAAATTATTAACATAAAAAGGCTTCGATTTCACTTTAGCAAGCGAATAGGGTCTTTATTATGCTCAAGAATCCGATAATCCCAGGGTTTCACCCCGACCCGTCGATTATTCGCGTTGAAGATGATTTCTACATTGTTAATTCGAGTTTTGAATATTTTCCAGCCATTCCAATCTGGCACTCGAAAGATTTGGTTCACTGGCGCCAAATTGGTAATGCCATCGACAGAGTCGAGCAAGGCTTGGACCTTTCTTCTGTGAACGCATCAGGTGGCGTTCAGGCGGCCACGATTCGGCACCATAGCGGCACGTTTTATATAAGCTCGACGCGGGTTGGCCCGGTTTGGCCGAAAAGTGACCAACATTTCATCGTCACGGCCACGAACATAGCTGGCCCATGGAGCGAATGTCACTTTATTCAAGATGCACCAGGCATCGACAGCTCGCTGTTTTTTGACCAAGACGGCAAAGCGTATTTTTTGGCGAACCGCGAACAGGCCGACGCAAAAGACGGCAATGATGCTGAAATCTGGGTAGCCGAAATCAACTTGACCACTTTTGAACTGATCGGCGAAAAGCGCACACTTTGGGCCGGCACCGGAGGCATCTACCCAGAGGGTCCTAGACTTTTCAAGCGCAATGGCTGGTACTACTTACTTGTTGCCGAGGGTGGCACCTTGCACAACCATGCAACGACCTTTGCACGCAGCCGCAACGTGTGGGGTCCTTATGAGTCATCGCCGCGAAACCCGGTTTTGACGCACCGCAACTTGAGCCGCGAATACCCGATTCAAAACGTCGGCCACGCCGACATGGTTGAACTGCAAGATGGATCTTGGTGGGGCGTTTGCCTTGGTTCTAGGCCTGCTGGTGGTTTCTATGACGGCGGCAACGTCAAATATTCCTTCGGCGGTTATTACCGAAACCTTGGGCGCGAAACCTTTGCTTTTCCGATCGCTTGGCCCGCCGACGAACTAAGCCCGCTCTTCACCCCTGAAAGCGGTCGCGTGCTTTCTGAATATGAACCTCCAAACCTGCCATTCGCGCCGCAAGACGATGTGACCTACGCGTTTGACGAGCAGTCGATGCGAACCAAATGGGTGACCGTTCGCGACACAAACCTGAACCGATTCGATCTAGATGCTGCCGCGTCAGCGCTATCTGTGCGCTTAGGCCTCACCCTTGAAGATTCATTCATTGGCGTGCGGCAAAAGTCGTGGGCCTTTGATGCCCGAGTGATTGTTGACCTGAGCGGTTTGATACTTGGCGACAGCGCTGGTTTAGGTGCGTACATCAAGCCGAGCTTTCACCATTCGGTGCAAATATCGCCCACACCCGGCGGTGTGGTTGTGGTCTTCATTTCGCCTTCGGGTGAGGTCGGCAGGCAAGAGTTTGCAAACGCACCGCAAGAGCTAGAAATAACCATCTCGGGGAGCGACCAAGACTATGCGATTGCTGTGCCCGAACTTGGCATCAGCCAATCGTTTGATGGGCGAGAGATCTCTTGCGACATGACAGATTCGCACACTGGCGTGATGGTTGCCTTGTATGGCACTAGCTTGCAAGAGTCAACCGTTCGATTTAGCGGTTTTGAATATGCGACCTAGAGCGCTGTCAACGTTTTGATTAGCTTCTGAAAACATCCCAGTGAGAGACTCAGAAGATGAGCGAAACACTTAGCAAAGAAGAAAAAGCAGCAGTTCGAGCGGCTGCCGCCGAGCGCCGTCGCAAACAGACGCCCGCAGAGCACGCTGCTGAAGTGCTCGAAAAGATTGCCTCGATGGCGCCAGCCGATCGCGAAGTCGCCGAAGCCGTGCACCGCGTGGTTATGGCCACTGAACCAAGATTTGAACCGAAGACGTTTTATGGAATGCCGGCATATGCGCTCGGAGGCAAAGTAATCTGCTTCTTTCAAGATGCAGGCAAATTCAAAACTCGCTATTGCACTGTTGGTTTTCAAGATGACGCCAACCTAGATGACGGCGAAATGTGGCCATCGAGCTATGCCATCACTAAAGTTACTGCTCAGGTTGAAAAACGCCTTGCCGAATTAGTTTCACGTGCCGTGGGTAACTAATCAGCAATTTTCCTGAGGCTGCTTCTAAACTTTCTTTCATGATGAAGATGATGTTTTTGAACTTGCCGATTGCGAACCTGCAACGTTCAGTTGAGTTCTTTTCGGGTCTAGGTTTCACCTTTAATCCGCAGTTCACAGACCATGAAACGACTTGCATGATTATCAATGACAACACTTTTATGATGTTGGTTGAGAATCAAAAGTTCGAGAGTTTTGTGAATAAACCGATTGCAGACAATGGCGTGACTGAGGCCATATTTGGTTTCGCCTGTGAGTCAGCTGACGAGGTTCGCGAGGTTTGCGAGAAAGCATTCGCGCTTGGCGCCCGTCGCGTGAATGAGCCAGAAGACATTGGCTTCATGTTTAGTTGGGGTTTCGAAGACCTCGACGGTCACCTTTGGGACCTCTTCTGGATGAACCCAGAACACGTTCAATAAATATCCACTAACTACCTCAAGGACCCCACCTATGAACATCGCACTTTGGATCACCGCCGCACTTCTAGCTCTCTTTTTCGCAGCAGCTGGTTTTATGAAGACATTTCGCCCAATCGCTGAGATTCGCAAAATGCCTTGGGCTGCGACCATGCCTGAAACTTCGATTCGTCTGATCGGCATCGCTGAGTTGCTTGGCGCTGTTGGCCTAAACGTGCCGCTTGCAACTGGCATCGCCCCGATACTTACCCCGATCGCAGCAGCCTGCCTTGCAGTTCTGATGATTGGTGCAGCTCGCACCCACGTGCGCATCAACGACCCACGCTCGGCAACCGTCACCACTCTCGTGCTTGCTGCAGCTTGCATCGTGGTTGCGGCGGGTCGCTTCGCTGGCATCGCTGGCTAACAACTCATGAGCTACGTTCTTATTCACCACGGATGGACGAACACACGCCAACCTGACCACTGGCAGCGCAACCTGGCAAACGCCCTGCGGCTTCAAGGTCACCACGTTTCATATGTGCAATACCCTCAGACCGAACAGCCAGTGTTTGCAGACTGGTCATCGCTCTTAGTTGCTGAACTTGAGCATTTAGTAGAGTTGCGCGAACTTAGCGGCGGCACCGGCGAGCTGATTTTGATTGGTCATTCACTCGGCTGCGTCAACATAATGAAGAGCGCACTCGAGGGTTTGCTCAGGCCAGAGCTTCGCGCAAACCGAACCCTGTTCGTTGCACCTGCCGGCCAAGGGAAACTCGATGCGGTTGCCACGTTCAAGTTCGGCTTTGAGAGCGACACGGCCGCGACCGAGCTGCGAGCGGCCCTCGCCGAAGCTGCCGGTGCGGTGACCTTGGTCGCGAGCAATGATGACGTTTGGTTGCCGAAGGGCATCCGTGCCGAATATGGTGAGACTCTTGATTTAGCGCCAGTGATCATCGAAGGTGGCAAGCATCTTTCGCTGCAAGATGGTTGGGGCAAATGGCAAGGTGTTATCGACTGGGTGAATGACCCAGGCGCAGACCTGACGGTGCGCTGAAGCTTAGGAATAATCAGCGACTGACAAGGCTTGGCTCTAGATAAGCACGTTTGTGCGTTTGGCTTGAGGAGTAACAATGTCGGCAACTTTCAACGGTTTAGATTTGCGCGAAGTTTTGAACGAAATGAGTGACTTTGTGCGCACGCGTGTTGGTCAAGCAGTAGGTCAAAACACATCGCCTGCGCCAAGTTCTGAAGCTATCGAATCGGCTGTCTTAGCCGCTCTTGCGGGTGGCCCGAAAACTGCTGACGAAGTGCTTTCTGCAATTGCAGTGGCCAGCGCGGGCACGTTAGTCGTTAGCCAGGCGCAGGTTCACCCGATGTTGGCTTCACTCGCCGAAGCTGGTTTGGTCGCAAAAAAGAATAAGGGTGACCGCAGAGTATTTTCAATCACTGAAGCGGGGCAAGACCG
>CANFKN010000099.1 GCA_947447385.1 Microbacteriaceae bacterium | reverse complement strand
CTTCATGGCGGGTCTTCTTCGCCACGCTCCAGAGATCACGGCAGTTACCAACCAATATGTGAACTCATACAAGCGCCTTTGGGGTGGCGGCGAAGCACCAAGTTTTGTTTGCTGGGGTCACAACAACCGCAGTGCACTGCTACGCGTGCCGCTCTACAAGCCATCTAAGGGCCAAAGTTCACGCATCGAATACCGAGCAATTGACAGTGCAGCTAACCCCTATTTGGCTTATGCGCTCATTCTTGCCGCGGGCATGAAGGGCATCGAAGAAGAGCTGCAGCTACCAGCCGAAACCGAAGACAACGTTTGGGAGCTAACCGACCCGGAGCGTCGCGCGATGGGAATCCAACCGCTACCTCAAAGTCTCGATCACGCAATTCGCAAACTTGAAGAGTCAGAATTAGCAGCTGAGGTTCTCGGCGAAGAAGTGTTCAGCTACGTCTTGGCAAACAAGCGCCGTGAATGGAGCGAATACCGTTCGCAGGTGACTGCTTATGAGTTGAAGAAGAACTTAGCGACTCTCTAGACATTCTGTTCTTGAAAGCGCAACTGAAGAACCTCTAGGAACCTCGCATGGCCGACGCAAGGCAAGCATCACTATCAGAGCTAGCCAAGTATGGTTTTGCTGAACTTAGCACAACCATCGCAAAACTCGATCAACTCGTCAAAATTATCGGTGACGCGGGCCGAACGGCTGTGTCGCAGCTAGCCCAGTGTGCTGACCCAGATCAAGCCCTCAACTCACTGCTTGATTTTGCTGATTTAGATAAGGCCCGACTCAAGAAACTGTTGAGCAAAAGCGACAGTGCCCTGCGACTTTGCCTTCTCTTCGGAGCCAGTTCTGCTCTCACTGATTTTGTGCGACGCCACCCAGAGCAACTTGCTGCATTTGAAAGACCGTCAACCAAACTTTCAACAGCAAGTGACTTAAATGCAACGCTGGTAACTGCGGTGGAATCCCATCTGAATATGGCAAACGTTGACGATCCAATCTCTGTGTCGAGCGCTGTCGTTGCGGCTTGGAACGCACTTCGTGTTAGCTATCGAAGCGAGTTGCTTAAGATAGCCATTTTTGACCTCGCTCAGTCAAGTGTAGAAAACGGCGTTCCTCAAATCGCCGCGGCCTTGGCCGACATCGCTGGGGCAGCTATCGAGGCGGCAATTGTTGTTGCTAGATGGGAGCTAAGTCATAGCCGCGAGTTTGGCGTGTTTGACGCAGCCGAAGTTGCCGCGACCAACTTCGCAGTCATTGCCATGGGCAAGTGCGGTGCCCGTGAGTTGAACTACATAAGCGACGTTGACGTTATCTTTGTAGCCGAAAGTGCATCAGACTTAGTCTCGACCCAGAGGGCGATCGAGATAAGCACCCGGCTTGCAACGAGAATGATGCGTGCTATCGACGGCACGGCTACTGAGCCTATACTTTGGCAAGTTGATGCGAACCTTAGACCGGAGGGCAAGTCTGGTGCCTTGGTTCGAACGCTAGATTCACATGTCAGCTACTACGAGCGCTGGGCAGACAACTGGGAATTCCAAGCGCTCCTCAAAGCAAGACCGCTGGCGGGCAATATCGAGCTCGGCGACGCCTATGTAGCTGCCCTTGCACCAATGGTTTGGAACAGCGCAAAGCGAGATAACTTTGTTGAAAATGTGCAGAAAATGCGTCAGCGAGTTCTCGATAACATTCCTCGCAACGAAGTCGATCAGCAAATAAAGCTTGGTCCCGGAGGGTTGCGCGACATTGAATTCACAGTTCAATTGCTGCAGTTAGTGCACGGCCGCACCGATGCGACGCTTCGCCAGCGCGACACCATCGGAGCTATTATCGCCCTAGCTGACGGTGGCTATATCGGTCGCTCTGAGGCCGCTCAGTTCGCTTCTCAATATAGATATCTAAGGCTTCTAGAACACCGCATTCAAATGTCGCAAATGCGACGAACCCACTTAATGCCTTCTAGTGAAACAGCCCGCCGAGCTCTTGCCCGCGCGATTGATCCAAAAGACACTATCGAAGCGCTCGATGAGCGTTGGAACAACACCAAACTCGACGTTCGTAGCTTGCACCAGAAACTATTCTTCAGACCGTTGCTAGCAGCCGTGGCTCGCAGCTCTGACGACGCTCTCGCCATCACGAACGAGCAGGCGAGTGACCGGTTGGCTGCAATCGGTTTCACCGATGCCGACGGTGCGCTCGGCCACATTCGGGCACTTACGACCGGACTTTCTCGCCGAGCCGCTATTCAGAAACAGTTGCTACCGATTTTGATTCAGTGGTTTGCTGAGGGCACTGACCCCGACGCGGCCCTTTTGGCGTTTAGGCGTCTCAGCGAACACCTTGGCGAATCACCCTGGTACCTTCGCATGCTTAGAGACTCAAGCGGTGCTGCCAAGCGAATGACACAGGTGCTTAGCAATTCACGTCTTGCCACCGAGCTTTTCGAAAAAATTCCTGAGGCCGCTGCCTGGTTTGATCGTGAACAAGACTTGGTGCCAATTACAGAGGATGAACTTGATCGCGAAATAGCCGCTACCATGGCTCGCCACAAGACAATTGAAGGCGCCATGAACGCCATCAAGCAAATGCGCCGGCGTGAAACGCTTCGTATCGCCATGGCTGCAGTCTTGGGTGAGCTGACCATGGACCAGGTCATGCTCGGCCTGAGCGACGTCACAGAGGCTTATTTGTGTGCCATCAGCGATGCGGTTCAGAGCTATGAAGCAAATCTGATTGCCAAAGCCCCGCTTAAGGCAATTCTCGACTTCGGAATCGTGGCTATGGGGCGCTTTGGCGGTGCCGAACTTGGCTTCGGCTCAGATGCCGATGTGATGTTTGTCTATGCGCCGAAATCACCCGAGCAAGCCGAAGAGGCGCAGCGTGCGGCTGAGCGAATCGTCGCGGCAATTCGCAAACATAGTCAAGATGTCACCCTCGAATTCGAGTTAGATTTGGATCTACGCCCTGAGGGAACCAAGGGCGCGGTTGTGCGGTCAATTGAGAGCTATCGCAGTTACTACGAGCGCTGGGCTTCGAGTTGGGAATCGCAGGCGCTGCTTCGCGCGAGAATGATTGCTGGCGGCGACTCGTTGATTGCTGACTTCACTCAAATCATCGATAAGTATCGTTACCCAGACATGCTCTCTGAAACTGTGGTGACCGACATTCGGCGAATAAAAGCCAGGGTTGAAACGGAGCGACTACCGCAAGGGGCTGACCCGAAGCGTCACCTTAAACTCGGTCGCGGGTCACTTAGCGATGTCGAATGGCTCGTGCAACTTTTGCAGTTGCGCCACGGCTCTGAACACCCGTCGATTCGCACTCCAAAAACTTTAGCTGCTCTGGACGCTTGCGTCGCCGAGGGCCTGATCGAAGCGCACGACGCGAGAGTGCTAGCTGAAGCCTGGACATTTGCGTCGCGCGTTCGTGCAGCTGCAGTGCTGTGGTGGGGCAAAAGGTCAGACGTTTTGCCAGTCGATCGTCGCCAGCTCGATGGTATGGCCCGAATTCTCGAATACCCGCCTTTTAGCGCAAGTCAGCTCGAGCAAGATTACCTTGCAATAACAAGACGCTCTCGTTCGGTCTTTGAGAGAATCTTCTTTGAATGGCACCCTGAGGGCGAATAGCACTGTTCGCCGCGCAAGCGATTATCGAAAAGTGTTTGCGCAAAAAAATGGAGGCTCCCGAAAGGGAACCTCCATTTTTCAGTTTTTGAGCGACTAAACGCCGTAGTAAAGCTCGAACTCGTAAGGGTGCGGGCGTAGTGCTAGCGGCTTGATTTCTTTCTCGCGCTTGTAGTCGATCCAAGTCTCGATTAGATCCTTGGTGAATACGTCGCCTGCAAGAAGGTAGTCGTGGTCAGCTTCAAGAGCCTGAAGTACGGCCTCCAAGTTGCCTGGAACCTGAGGAATAAGCTTTGCCTCTTCGGCAGGTAGCTCATATAGGTCCTTGTCAACTGGTGCGTGTGGTTCAATGCGGTTCTTGATGCCATCAAGACCAGCCATCAACATAGCTGCGAATGCTAGGTATGGGTTGCTCGAAGCGTCTGGCGCGCGGAACTCGATGCGCTTTGCCTTCGGGTTGGTGCCGGTCATCGGAATGCGGATTGCAGCCGAGCGGTTACCTGCCGAGTAAACAAGGTTCACCGGTGCTTCGAAGCCTGGAACTAGGCGGTGGTAGCTGTTGACAGTTGGGTTGGTGAATGCAAGAAGTGATGGAGCGTGCTTCAAGATACCGCCTATGTACCAGCGAGCTAGATCGCTGAGGCCACCGTAGCCAGCCTCGTCATAGAACAATGGCTTGCCATCTTTCCAAAGTGATTGGTGAACGTGCATTCCCGAACCATTGTCGCCGAAAAGCGGCTTAGGCATGAATGTTGCGGTCTTGCCCCACTGGTCTGCAACGTTCTTCACGATGTACTTGAACTTCAAGATGTCATCGGCTGAGCGAAGCAAAGTGTCGAAACGGTAGTTGATTTCGCCCTGACCTGCGGTGCCAACCTCGTGGTGGCTGCGCTCAACCGAAAGACCGGCCGCTGCTAGCTCGAGAACGATGTTGTCGCGCATGTCTGCGTGCTTGTCAACTGGTGATACAGGGAAGTATCCGCCCTTATAAGGAGTCTTGTTGGCAAGGTTTCCGCCCTGACCGTCAACGCGCTCGTCGCGGCCTGAGTTCCAAGCTGCTTCGTCTGAGTCAATGAAGTGGCCTGAGCTGTTCTGGCTGTAGTGGTAGCGAACGTCATCGAAGATAAAGAACTCTGCTTCTGGAGCAAAGAACGCGGTGTCTGCGATGCCGGTGCTGGCCAAATATGCCTGAGCCTTGCGAGCAACCTGGCGAGGGTCTTTTGCATAGATTTCGCCGTTGCGTGGGTTGTAGATGTCGAAAATCATAACCAATGTCTTCTCGGTGCGGAAAGCGTCGAGGTAGGCAGTTGTTACGTCTGGAATCAGCTGCATGTCTGATTCGTGAATCGAGGCAAAGCCACGAATTGACGAACCATCGAACAGCTGGCCGTCAACGAAAAATTCTTCGTCGATCATGCTTGCTGGCAGGTTGAAGTGCTGCTGAACACCAGGGAGGTCGGTGAAGCGAACATCAAGGAACTTTACGTCGTTCTCTTTGATGTAAGCAACAACCTCAGATGCAGTCTTGAACATAGGGAAATCCCTTCGATTATGAGGTGAGGGCAGGCGAGCCATTACGCCTTATAAATAGTTTATCGCCGAGTGCTACGCAAACCGTCTCAATATGTTTCGTGAATGTTAAAGATTT
>CANFKN010000098.1 GCA_947447385.1 Microbacteriaceae bacterium | reverse complement strand
TTCGGGCCGCAGGGCATCCTCGATATTTTTTGGCGGCGGAACCCCTACTCAGCTGCCCGCAAGCGACCTCGTGGCCATTCTCGGCACTCTTACCGAGTCATTTGGTTTAGAGCAAGACTGCGAGATTACCACCGAGGCAAACCCCGACAACGTTGATTTTGAATACTTGCAAGCGTTGCGAGCCGGTGGCTTCACTCGCATTTCTTTTGGAATGCAATCAGCTGTGCCAGAAGTTCTAGCCACTCTCGAGCGCACCCATCAGCCAGCCAACGTGCCGGCTGCGGTCGAAGCTGCTAAACGCGCTGGCCTGCAAAACTCGGTAGATCTCATCTATGGCGCACCTAATGAAACACTCGAACAGTGGCGCACTTCGCTCGAGTCGGCGATTGCTTTGGAGCCTGATCACATCTCTGCCTATTCGCTCATCGTTGAACCCGGCACCAAACTTGCCCGACAGATTGCCAAGGGTGAGCTTGCTGAACCAGATGAAGATTTGCAAGCAGACAAATATGAACTTGCCGATGAGCTACTCAAGGCAGCTGGGTTTAGTTGGTATGAAGTGAGCAACTGGTCACGAGGCCCAGAAACTCGTTCGAAGCACAACCTCGCCTATTGGCGCAGTCAAGACTGGTGGGGCTTTGGCCCGGGTGCACACAGTCACATGGGCGAGACTCGCTGGTGGAACGCCAAACATCCTGCGGTTTATCAAAAGGCAGTTGAGTCGGGGCAGACCCCGGCTGTGGGTAGTGAGCGAATTGATGTGCCTACCCGCGTTCTCGAGCAGCTATTGCTTGAAGCCCGCATTCTCGACGGCATTTCAGTTGCCGACGCAAAAAACGCTAACCCCGAAGCTAATAAAGTCATTTCACAATTGATTTCTGACGGACTAATCGATGGCGCGCGAGCTATTGCTGGTCGCATCGTTCTGACACTGCAAGGCAGATTGCTTGCAGACTATGTGGTTCGTGAACTGCTCGGGTAATATTGGCACTCAGATAGTTCGAGTGCTAACCAAGTGTTAGCCTCAGGTCGAAGCGGAGGTGTGAGTTTGAATAGCCAAAACGAGATTCCAAGTCGCAGCCTTGAAGTTTTGCGTGCAATCGTCAACGACTACATCGAAACCAGTGAGCCGGTTGGTTCAAAAACCCTGGTTGAACGACACGGGTTCGAAGTTTCAGCAGCAACCATTCGAAATGAAATGGCCTTTCTCGAAGAAGAGCAGCTCATTGTTGCGCCACACACATCTAGCGGTCGAGTGCCGACCGACAAAGGCTACCGGCTCTTTGTTGATCGCCTAAATGAAGTAAAACGACTGAGCCCCAGCGAGCGTTTGGCAATCGAAACTTTCATGAGTTCAAGCGCAGACCTAGATGAGGTTCTTTCTGGCGCAGTTCAAACTCTTGCTCAGCTGACCAATCAGGTAGCCATGGTGCAATACCCAAGCTTGGGTCGAGCCAAAATCAAGGCCATTGAGCTTGTGCCGATTAACGAGACCCGCACCCTCGTGGTTTTAGTGAGCGATAACGACCGTGTTCAACAGCACATGGTCAACGCCCACCAGGTCTTGAGCATCGAAGACGTAGCTGAGCTGCGCGCCAGGTTCAACGCAGCACTCGTGCAGCAACCATTCAGCTCGGCTGTCTCGAAACTAGAGGCGTTTGAGACCAACTCACCAGCACATCTCAAAGCGGCAGCCTCGGTTGTGGCCGAAGCGGTGCAATTGATGGTTGATGCCAACCGTCAAGAAAAAATCATTCTTGCTGGCACCGCCAATCTGGCGCGCCAGGGGCAGTCACCGGTTGCTAATCTTGGCGAGCTACTCGATGCGCTTGAGCAGCAAGTGGTTATGATGCGCTTGATTGCTGAGATGAAAACTGATCAGGGTGGTCTCGGTTTGCTGATTGGCAAAGAAAACAACATCGAGTTGTTGAGCCAAACCAGCGTTCTAGTTTCGAGCTATGAAAAACCTGGCAGCGAAATAGCCAAACTTGGCGTGCTCGGCCCAACCCGCATGGATTACGCGCATCACATCACCGCGGTTAGAGCCGTAGCAAGTTATTTGACCAAAACATTAGGCGCTTAGGCGCCGTGCAGTTATTCGACGTTAGGAACCCTGTTGGCTGATCATTACGAAGTGCTTGGCGTGTCAAAAGACGCAACCGCTGATGACATTAAAAAGGCATATCGCAAGCTTGCTCGCGAGCTTCACCCAGACGTGAACCCTGCACCAGAAGCGCAGGAGCGATTCAAGTTAGTCACTCACGCCTATGAGGTGCTGAGTGATTCCGAAACCAGACGCAATTACGACATGGGCGGCGGCCAAGGCGGTTTTGGCGGTGGCGCTGGTTTCAACGGCTTCGGTGACATCTTCGACACTTTTTTCGGTGGCGGCGGTGGGCAACGTGGCCCGCGATCGCGTGTTGAAAGAGGCGAGGATGCCCTGTTGCGCGTGTCTTTGACCCTCGAAGAAGTAACTTTTGGCGTGGCAAAGAGCGAAGAGATCGACACAGCCGTGCTCTGTGAAACCTGCAACGGCTCATGTTGCCAACCAGGCACCGGGCTAGAAACCTGTGACATCTGTCGCGGTAGCGGCTCCATTCAGCGCCAGGTGCGAACTCTTATGGGCAACATGGTTACCAGTGCTCCTTGTGGAAGCTGTCGTGGCTATGGCCAAACCATTCCTCACCCGTGTGTGAGTTGCCGTGGTCAAGGCCGTGTGCGTGCGCGACGCACCATCGAGTTCAATGTTCCAGCTGGCGTTGAAGACGGTTTGCGAATGCAACTTCGTGGGCAGGGTGAAGTTGGTCAGGCTGGCGGCCCAAATGGCGATTTGCACATTGACTTCACGGTGAAGCCACACGACATTTTCGGTCGTTCAGGCGATGACCTAACCTGCACCCTTGAGGTGCCTTTGCACGACGCGGTTCTCGGCGCACATGCCAAGATTGAGAGTTTCGACGGTGAGCTTGACGTTGCCATCGACCCCGGTGTGCAAACCGGTGAGGTTATTACGGTGCGGCACAAGGGTGTAAATCACCTTCGCGGCGCCGGTCGTGGTGACCTCAAAATCACGATTGCCGTTCAGACCCCAACAAAACTCGACAAAGACCAGAAAGAGCTTTTCAAGAAGCTTGCTGGTCTTCGAAAAGCTGAAACCATCAAATTGGCTAGACATTCGACCGGTTTCTTCGGTCGAGGCAAACGCGGTTAGGCGGCGAGCCAAATGGTAGAACCACTCTTTCGCGTTGCAAAAACCGAACTCGCTGATTCGGGGCTTTTGGTTGCTGGAGGCTTCGCTACTGTCGATGCTATTGACGCAAAACATGCCATTTCGGTGCGAAGAATGCGCGTTGGTGAAGCCATACAACTAACTGATGGGCTCGGTTTGCGACTGCGGGGCTCGGTTTCGACTATTGAAGGCTCAACCATGCAGGTCGCCATAGTTGAAGCGTTTCGCGAGGAACAGCCAGATTTAGCAGTCACTTTAGTTCAAGCTCTTGCAAAGGGCGATCGCGACGAGCTAGCGATTCAGGCCGCAACCGAACTAGGAGCCATGACTTTCTTGCCATGGCAGGCTGAGCGTTCAATTTCGCGGTGGGATTCAACTAAAGCTGCTAAAGGTGTTGAACGGTGGCAGAGCATCGTGAGCGAGGCAGCTAAACAATCCTTGCGTGTTTTTGACCCAATGGTCGAGCATTCTGTTTCATCTAAACAGCTTGCAAAGCGAATTGAAGATGGCTCCCTAGGCATGGCGCTTGTTCTTGACCCAACCGCAGATCTGGGTCTCGTTGAGTTGATGGGCAAGCTAAGCGGCTCGAGAAGTGTTTCAAACGCATTCGGATTGCAGCGTCAGATTAGTTTGATTGTTGGCCCAGAGGGTGGCATCAGCGAGCTCGAATTGAAGGCATTCGAAGCTGCAGGCGCTCACCGCGTTCGCTTGGGCAGCGAGATTTTGCGCACTTCAACCGCAGGAGTGGCAGCAATAGCAGCAATTCAGGCGCTGTCTGGCTCTTGGCGTTGAAGGCTTAAACTGAACTCATGACTGATTGCATTTTTTGCAGAATCGTTTCAGGCGAATTCGGCACCGAACTTCTCGGTGAAACCGAACATGCCGTCGCATTTCGTGACATCAACCCTGAAATGCCAGTGCACCTTTTGGTAGTTCCCAAGAAGCACTATCGAGACATCACAGATCTTGTCGCAGCTGATGCAGACGCACTGATTGATGTTGCACAATTGGCAGCCCGTCTTGCTGAAGAACACACCAGCGACGGTTCTTATAAGTTTCTGTTCAATACCGGTGAAAACGCTGGCCAAACGGTGTTTCACGCGCACGCGCACATTTTGAGCCAGATGCCGAAGAGCAATTAACTTGACTGATTTTCTGCAACAACGCATCACTATTTCGCAGGTTCCAATGGTTGCGCTACTCGGAACAGAAGACAAACTGCTGAAGACCCTTGAAGCCAGTTTTCCGAGCGTGGATGTATTGGCAAGAGGCAATGAGCTGGTTTTGAGCGGCCCGGCGGCTGATGTCGAACAGGCCAAGAATCTCGTGAGCAATCTTGTTGAGCTAATTCAAAATGGCAGCGATTTAGGCGAATCTGAAATCACTCGAAGTGCGAACCTGGTTCGATCTGAGAGCACAAAAAGACCAGCCGATTTGCTGGGTCAAAGCATTTTGAGCACTCGTGGCAAAACGATTCGAGCTAAGACAGTTGGTCAGCGAGCCTATATTGACGCCATCGACGCAAACACCGTGGTCTTTGGCATTGGGCCAGCCGGCACAGGCAAAACATATTTGGCCATGGCAAAAGCCGTTCAAGCACTGCAGCGAAAAGAAGTCAGTCGCATCATCTTAACTCGCCCCGCCGTTGAGGCCGGTGAAAGACTCGGCTTCTTGCCAGGAACCCTCAGCGACAAGATCGACCCTTATCTTCGCCCGCTTTTTGATGCCCTGCACGAAATGCTAGACCCAGAGGCAGTGCCCAAGCTCATCGCGGCCGGAACAATTGAAGTTGCCCCGCTTGCCTACATGCGCGGTCGCACCTTGAACGATGCTTTCATAATCTTGGATGAAGCCCAGAACAGCACTCAAGAACAGCTAAAAATGTTTCTCACGCGATTGGGTTTCAACTCGAAAATGGTCATCACCGGTGACTCAACTCAAATTGACCTGCCTAGGGGCGTGTCTGGGCTTAAGAACGCCGAGAGCATTCTTGGGCAAGTTGAGGGCGTTGCGTTTGTTGAGCTTGAATCTGATGACG
>CANFKN010000097.1 GCA_947447385.1 Microbacteriaceae bacterium | reverse complement strand
GTCAAGCCAGGGCGCTGCCACTCGAAGCTGGGCAATTAGCTCTTTGCGCGCTTCGGGAGAACTGCGATAACCAGCCGCGTTCAAACCCCAAATGCGCATAGAACCGGCTGGGTAGACCTCAACCACTTTGCCCCGCCCAGACCTGTCTATCTGTTCGCCGGCCTCTTGAAGCTTTGACAGCAAACCCGCACACCGCATTGCCGTCATGCCAAGGCGATCGGTCGAAACGCTCAAAGGCCATCGGCCCGTGACGCGGTGCACCTCACGATCAGTTTCACGATAGGCAAGGTTTCGACGCCAATCGATGCCGCCGTCAAAGGCGAGGCCCGCAAGGTTCACGTTTGAATAACTCTTAACGAAATCGACGAAATCGATTGGCCAACCCAGAGCGCAATCAATGCCAAGTTTCGCACTGTTGGGAGCAAGCTCGACTACTGAATTGTCAGAAACTGAAACCTTAAGGCTGACTAGCTTCACTCGGTTTTGCGCCCAGTCTAAAACGGCGAGCGCCGAGCCTTTTGACTCGGCTGCAAGGTCTAAACCGGCAATTAGCATAGCTAAACCCTAAACCAATGCGCCGAACCTTTTGACTGCTAACACTCAACCACGTTGACAGCCAAACCACCCATAGAAGTTTCTTTATATTTGGTTGACATATCGAGACCGGTTTGGCGCATTGTCTCAATCACCACGTCGAGCGAAATTTTGTGCATGCCACTGCCATTCAGTGCCAAACGCACTGCAGCCACAGCGGTGCCGGCAGCAATCGCGTTGCGCTCGATGCAGGGCAGCTGAACAAAGCCACCAACAGGGTCGCAGGTGAGGCCGAGGTTGTGTTCCATTGCGATTTCGGCAGCGTTCTCAACCTGGCGAGGCGTGGCACCTAAAACTTGAGCTAGAGCCGCAGCGGCCATCGAGCACGCTGATCCAACTTCACCCTGGCATCCCGCTTCAGCGCCTGAAATGCTCGCGTTGCGTTTATAGAGCCCACCTATCGTGGCGGCGGTGATCAAATAATCGCGCGCAAGTTTTGCATCGCTGATGCCTTTGTGTTTTAGCGCGTAATAGCCCACTGCCGGAATGATGCCAGCGGCGCCGTTTGTTGGTGCCGTTACAACCCGATTGCCAGCGGCATTCTCTTCATTCACGGCGATGGCATAGGCCTGCAAGGCATCGAGCGACTGGTCGCCCTCATTGATGTCTAACCGACGATGAATAGCTGCCGCCCTTCGCGGCACCTTCAGATAACCGGGCAAAACCCCTTCGGCTTTTAGGCCCGCCTCGACGCAATTCTTCATTGCGTTCCAAATGCTTTCTAGCTGCGACTCGACGTTACGATCGGTGTGCATCGCTAGTTCGTTTGCAAGGCCAACCTGAGCAATCGTTAGTTTTTCGCGTTCACAGATTGCTAAGAGTTCATCTGCTGATTGGTAAGGGTGGGGCAGAACCCTGAGCGGCTTCAGCGAGAGCGTGTCAGTTTCGACAAAGCCACCACCAACTGAATAATAGGTTCGGCTGATTCCAGCAGCTTCAAACAGCATTGCATTTGAATGCTTTGCCAGACGAGTTCTTGGCTCGAACACCATTTTGACACCGGGGGCTTCGACCATAGCCCGCACAGCCGCAGGGTCACAGGTTTCGGGCTGCATGCCTTTAAGGCCAGCGAGAATCGCATTAGTCGTGCCGTGGCCGATGCCGGTGGCACCCAAAGACCCATATAGGGTTACGACAACTTCTGAGGGCGCAAGCCCATGGCTCTTCAGTTCGTCATTGAACTGGGCAGCTGCCCGCATTGGCCCCACAGTGTGCGAGCTAGACGGGCCGATGCCAATCGTGAAAAGATCTAGAGCCGAAACATGTTCGGTCATAGCTAAAGACTAACCCAAGCAACCCCGCTCGAGTCAAGCAAACGTTTATGGTTTGCCGGCTAGTGGCGGGTGACCGAACCCTGGCCGTCTAACTGCCAAGCGCGAACATAGTCGATGGTCGTGAAGCTCTGCGCCCATCCGTCGTAATCGCCACCGAAAGCACCCGTGGCGTTGTTCAAGATCAAGAAGAAAGGCTCGTTGAAAGACCAGTCATTCGATTGCACGGTGTCTGGTGTGACGATCCAGAACAATTCGCGGTCGACGAAAAATTCCATGCGGTTAGGCTCCCAGGCCATGCCGTAGGTGTGAAAACCGGTCTGATAGTTCGCGATGTCGGTGACCTCAGCAACGTCATAAAGGTGAGCCGCGCAGCAATCGGCTGAGCTCGAGTAGTGAACCGCTGACGACGCTCGGGTTGGCCGGTCTCCACCCTGCTCGGCAATGTCGATCTCACCCGAGCGCGGCCAACTGACCGAAGTGATTGAGTCACCAAGCGCCCAAAAAGCTGGCCAGTTGGCACCACCGGTTGGCATCTTCATGCGCGCTTCGATGTAGCCATATTGAAACGAAACTTTGCCTTGCGTGTCGAACCGACCGCTGGTGTAACGGCAGCTTGAAGCCAAACATTGCCCAGCATTCGCGGGCACTCCATAAACCCGGGTGGTGGTGATCACGGCATTGCCCTGAGCGCTGCCGTCGAGCGCAATGGCATCGGGGGTGTACCACTGTGGTTCATCGTTGTGACAGGTGCCACCGCCGTTGGCTTCGTCGTGGCCACATAAGCGAGGCGTCCAAGAAGCCGAGTTAACTTGGCTGCCAGCTGCGCCAGAAAACTCATCAGACCAAAGCAACGAACCGATTTTGTGACCCCAGATTGACGGCGCAGAGCTAAGCTTCACCCATTTGGCATATAGATAAGTGCGAGCTCGAGGCTTGATAACCGCGCGGTCTTTATATCGAACATTTGATTTAGCTGAAGTTGCCCAGCCTGCGAATTTGTAGCCGGTGCGCGTGAACTTGACTTTTGACAACGCTTTGCCAGTTGAAGGCACGCTCTGTGAAGGCATCGTGCCTTTGCCAGCGTTTGCCTTGAACACAATCGTGTAGGTCTTGGCAGCCAGAGCGCTCGAATGTGGGGCAATGATGAGGCCAGAAAATATCACAACGAGCGCGGCCAAAAGCCCAGTCAGTCGAATCAGGTTTCGGTGTTGCTTCAAGTTGCTTCGTTGCATAAGACTCTCATCTCTTTGCCGCAACACTGCGACACTCAGATAATCTTACGGGAAACCGCTTTCACGACGCTAAGAGATTGTACGTTCACATCGAAATGACAGAAATGCCAAGCAAAAGACCCCCAGCAAATCTGCCGGGGGTCTTTTGCTTGAAACTAAAAACTAGTTGTTGCGACGGCGAAGTGCGACAGCACCAGCTGCAACGATTGCCAAGCCTGCGATGAACGGAACCACATCGAGGGTGCCGCCGGTGTTTGCAAGAGTTGTTTTAGGCTCGCCGTCAACGGCGGTAGTTGTTACTTCTGCAAGTGTGTAACGCAAAACTACACGACCGCTTGAACCTGCGCGACCAACAGAGTCATATGGGTGAGCACCTGCGCCACCGCCACTGTTTGCAGTTGCCTCAACGATAGTGACGGTGTCGTTCGCAGGGTCGATCACGGTGCTGCCTGCGCCACAAACTGCCACGCCGTTCCAGCCAAACTGAATGTCGTCGCCAAAGCTAGTTTGGCCGTTGTTTGCGCCGCCGCCGCCGAAGCAGTCAGTGTCATCGCTGAACAAGGTTGCGCCAGCAATGTCTTTGACAACCAAGCCGAGGCCACCGTTGAACTCAGGCATGTTTGTTGGGTTCACGCCGACGTCGCCAACGTTGTTATCGCCAGTGTCGCGACCGCCAGCGCCACCAGCGCCACCAGCGCCGGTGTTGAAGCCGCTTGAAGAACCAGGGTTGCCGTTGCCGCTAACACCATTGCCAAGGCCGCCCTTAGCGGTGAAAGTTGTGCTGCCCTGTGTCACGAATGAGTCTTCGCCATCGTTAACTGGGGCAGGCTGAGCTGCAACATGAATGGTTACATCGCCAGCGGTTTCAAGATCGACAACCTTGACTTCGCCACCGCCACCGGCATAGCCTGTGCTGCCAGCGCCGCCACCGGCAACCAGCAAAGCCTGCAGTGCGCTAACGCCGGCAGGAACCTGAAAAGTTTCGGCAGGGGTTGAAAGAAAAGTGACCTCGCAGGCGCCATTGCTGGTGGTGATTGCGCCAGCATATGATTCGTCGCAGGCGTCAGATGCAGCAACGGCGGCAGATGGGTTCTGTGACAGTGCTGCGAACGCGGCTAGGCCAACGAAGGCACCGATTTTCTTTGCATTTGATTTGATAGACATGGTTGAAATCTCATTTCAGCTCTATTTGCAGGGCAAGTTTTAGTGCCCTACGACTAGACCCAATCTTAGTCGAGAGCAGCTTTGTCGCTAGAAATTCAATCTAAACCGGCGGCGAGCGCCTTTCGCAGTGGCTTGCCCAGCGCATTGCGAGGAATCTCAGCAACTCGAACAATCAGAATATCGCTGGTCTCAGCAACCGTGTCGAGAACGTGCTGCCTAAATCTTTCGAGGCTGATTTCTTGAGCTGTCACGATTGCCACGCCGAGGCGTTTGTGAATATCACCAGGCACGTTATAACCAAACGCCGCCAAATCTAAAATGCCTCGATAGCCCGCCAACTTTGACTCGATTAGCGCGGGGTTAAGTTTGATGCCAGCCGCATTTATGAGCTCGTCAACCCTGCCCGTAATGCGCAGTCGGTTGCCCTCTTCGAGAACGCCGGTGTCGCCAGGGAGGAACCATCCGTCGTTGAAGCCAGTCGCAATCGAGGCAGGTACTGAGGCTGCGGCCAAATCATCCGTCGCTAAATGGTCTGCCGCGCGCCAATAGCGCCGGGCCATATAAGACGTGCGCATTCGCAGCTCACCAGCGATGCCAGTTGGCACAGCCACGCCATTGCTGTCGGTGATCTGAACTTCGGCGTCGGCAACAACCTCGCCAACGCTCTCTGGGTCGCCTGCGTCATATGGTGAGCGTGTGACAGTGCCCGCTTCGGTTGAACCATAAAGATAGATGAGTTGCGCGTTGCTCACTTCGGCGAGCGCTGCAGCAACTGCGGGGCTCAGCAGCCCGCCTGCAACCTGAACCTGCTTCAAGCTATCGAGCCTGACACCGCTTGATTTTGCCGCTTCAGAGAGCTCGGCAAGCTTCGCGGGTGAAGTTTTGATCGACCCGATTGCCGCAGCACTTATCAACCGCACATCTTCTGTCGCGTTGATTGGCACATAATAAGTTGCACCGTTAAGTAGCGCGTAATAGTAGGTCTGAATGCCAGAGACAGTGTCGAGACCAAGCTCGCTAAAGAACGGGGCGACTGGCATCCAGTTATTCGCTGCCGCCTCGGTGCGGCGATGCACGTCAGCAACCGTGAACTCGACGCCTTTGGG
>CANFKN010000096.1 GCA_947447385.1 Microbacteriaceae bacterium | reverse complement strand
GGCGAGTTGCGGCTTGAGGCCGGCCTCTTTGAGCGCTTTCACAACCTGCATGCGGTGGTCGTGACCAGAGGTCTCAACGCTAACTTTTAGCTCAACTTCGCTAATCTGCAAACCATCGCCTGAGCGAGTGTGAAGAACTTCAACGACGTTGGCGTTTGCCCCCGCAATAACTTCTGCGGTCCGCGCCAACTGACCTGGGCGGTCAGGCAACATGATCGAGATATCGGTGAAGCGCTCGCTGGCTGCCAAACCGTGGCGAACCACTCGAAGCATCAATAGAGGGTCCATGTTGCCACCTGACAGCACAGCAACCGTGCGACCCTTTGGCTTGATTTTCTTGGCAAGAATCGCTGCAACGCTCACAGCACCGGCAGGTTCAACGACCTGCTTTGAACGCTCGAGCAACATCAAGATTGCCTTCGCAATCTCGTTCTCAGAAACTGTAACCACGTCGTCGAGGTGCTGCTTGATTAGCTCAAACGGAATTCGCCCAGGCTTTGAAACGGCGATGCCGTCGGCAATGGTTGGAGTGGTGTGAATCTCAACAAGCTCGCCAGCCTTCAACGACGGTGGGTAAGCGGCTGCGTGTTCGCTCTGAACACCGATGACCTTAATCTTGCGACCCTGCTCGGCTGCACGAAGTTTTGCTGCGACAGCAACGCCGGCGGCTAAGCCACCGCCGCCGATGGCGACCACGATGACCTTCACGTCATCGACCTGCTCCATGATCTCAAGACCAACAGTGCCCTGGCCGATAATGACATCGATGTTGTCAAACGGCGGAATGAAAACCGCGCCGGTCTCTTTGGCAAACTCCTGCGAAGCCCTATAGGCCTCAGCAAAGTTAGCGCCAACTAGAACAACTTCGGCACCATAACCACGAGTTGCCTGAACCTTCGGCAGCGAAGCACCAGTTGGCATAAAGATGGTTGCTTTGATGCCGAGTTTGCTCGCGGCAAGGGCAACGCCCTGCGCGTGGTTGCCAGCCGAAGCAGCGATGACACCTTTGGCGCGCTCTTCAGCATTCAACTTGCTCATGCGGTTGAAAGCGCCGCGAACCTTATAAGCACCAGTGCGCTGGAGGTTTTCACACTTCAAATAGACGTCTTGACCTGTGAGATCACTCAAAAAATAGTTGTGCAAAACGGGAGTCTCGAGCACTACATCGCCCAAAATCTCGCGCGCAGCCGCAAAGTCTGCGAGCGTGGGCACTGTGATTGGGTGGTGTTGTGACATGTGAGCCTCTCAGTTCTATGCTGTTAGAAGTTTAGTTTGATTGAGTCGCAAAAGTTGAAAGGTGAACCATGGCAGAGCTAGTGGGGCAAACCTTCAGCAAAGGCGAAGCCCGTGCCATCGCTGTGCATGCCCAAGGGTTCAATGGTTTGAGCGAGGGTTCGGAGTTACGTTCGAGTTTGGGTGCTGGTGAACGCTCCAACGGCAGCGACTTGTTGGCAGCGCTTGACCACCTTTCGCTCTTTCAGATCGACTCGGTGAACGTGTTCGAGCGGGCGCATTACATGCCAGCCTTCTCACGCATCGGCAGCTATGACCGAACCCTGCTCGACTTGGCGCACTCCCCCGCAGAAACTGTTGGCGGCCCTGGCGAGAATGCCGAAGCAGGCACGAAAGCGGGCGTGGGCGTGGGCGCAAACTCGATCGCGGCCAGGCCAACGCTGATCGAATATTGGGCGCATGAAGCCAGCCTGATTCGAGTTGAAGACCTGCCACTGCATCAGTGGCGCATGCACAAATATCGTGCAACCGCACCAAGCTATAGCGCCGACTTCGCCCGCGATAACGAACCCCTCTTTGAATGGCTCAAAGCCTATTTGGCAGACGTTGGCCCGCAAACCGCGGGCGATGTCGAGCACCCCGCAAACGTGCGCAAACCCGGCACATGGTGGCACCACAACGACATAAAGCGCGCTCTAGAGGTTATGTTCTTGCGCGGCGAATTAGTCGCAGCCGGTCGCAAGAGCTTCAGCCGGCGCTATGGGTTGCCCGAACAGGTCTTGCCCGCCGAGGTGCACGCCGCGCTGAACACTGACAACTATGACGAACGGCCTGACCGCAAGGCTTTGCTCACTCGAGCCGCCGTCAGCTATGGCATTGCGAGCGCGCGAGATCTGGCCGATTATCACCGGCAACACTTTGCAGTTGCAAAGCCACTGATTGAAGATTTAGTTAGCGAAGGCACACTGCTGCCAGTGCAAGTCGAGGGCGTTGACACCCAGCACTACCTGCACAAAGACGCCAACCTGACCCCGCAGAATCACATTGGCACGACAATCGTCAGCCCGTTTGACCCACTAGTTTGGCACCGCCCGCGCACCGAGGCACTATTTGACTTTCACTATCGCATCGAGATTTATACCCCAGAACCCAAGCGCATCTTTGGTTATTACACCCTGCCGATTTTGCACAACGGCAACGTTGTTGGTCGCATCGACCTCAAAAGCGACCGCCAAAACGGCAAACTAGTCGCAAAGGCAAGTTGGCATGAAACGTGGATGCCCGCCACCGCAACCCGCGAACTGGCCGCCGCGTTGGCTAAACACTTGCGACAGGTGGCCATATGGCAGGGCTTGAACTCGATTGAGGTTGCCGAGCGGGGCAATCTAGCGGCAGCCCTAGCCAAGGCAGTGCAAGCCAAGGCCTAGCGAATTGCAAAAACCGCCGAGGCGAGTGCTTGATGCACTTTGCCTCGACGGCTTGCGTTTGAAACCGTGGGTTTGAAACCGTGGGTTTGAAACCTTGCGGTTAGAAACCGCCACCGATTTTGCGCAGGCGCTCGATGCGCTGAGCTAGTGGTGGGTGACTTGAGAATAGGCGCTCGGTGAAACCGGCCTTCTTCTGTGGGTCTGAGATATACATGTGAGCCATGGTGCTGCTTGGGCGGCGAAGTGGGCGACCGTAGGTGCCCAGCTTCTCTAGTGCGCTGGCAAGACCCTCTGGGTAACGTGTTAGTTCAGCGCCCGATGCGTCGGCAAGGTATTCACGCTGGCGTGAAACTGCAGCCGTAACAATTGGGCCGATGAGCCAGGCAATGATCATGCCAACAACACCAACCAACATCAGCACCATGCCAAAGCCGTTGCTGTTGTTGTTTTCATCGCGGCTGTTGCGGCCGCCAAAGAGGTTTGAATAGAACGCCATTCGAACTGCCATGTCGGCAAGAATGCCGATGGCGCTGACCAAACCAAACACTAGTGTTGTGACGCGAATGTCATAGTTCTTGACGTGGCTCATCTCGTGGGCCATAACGCCTTCAAGTTCAGAGTCGTTCATCAACTCGAGCAAACCGGTGGTGGCAGCCACGACAGCGTGCTTCGGGTCGCGCCCAGTGGCAAACGCGTTTGGCGCTGGGTCGTTGATGATGTAAACCTTAGGCATTGGCATGCCCTCGCTTATCGCGAGGTTCTCAACAGTGTTCCACAAACGCGGGTTGTCGACCTTCTCGATCTGCACCGCGCCGCTCATGGCAACAGCCAGTGAGCTCGCAGCGAAGTATTGAATCAGGGTATAAACAGCCACGATTGCCAAGATGAATATTGCACTTGAGCCGTTGCCAGTGGCATAACCCCACCAGAGCGAAAGCCCGCCGAGCAAACCCACAAAGAGGGCAATGATGATTACAGTGTTGCGTTTATTAGCGGCGATAGCCGAATACATAGAGTCCCTTTGCGACTAGCAAACGATGAAACCTCTGAGCTTTAGAAAGCTGAGGTCAGATTAAAACTGAACCTTTGGTGGCTCTTGAATGCTGGCTGAGTCAGCAACCTCGAAGAACTCACGCTCTTTAAAACCAAGGCCACGAACGAATAGGGTTGCCGGAAACTGCTTGATCTTGATGTTTAGCTCACGAACGCCACCGTTATAGAAACGACGTGCAGCCATGACCTTGTTTTCGGTGTCGGTTAGTTCGCTCTGTAGGTTCAAGAAACCGGCGTTTGCCTGTAGCTGAGGGTATGCCTCGGCAACTGCAAAGAGGCTCTTCATTGCGCCCTGCAATTGACCATCAGCTGCAGCGGCGGCAGCTGGGCTGCCAAGAGCTGCTGGTGAAACAGTGGCCGCGCGGGCACGGGTCACGTTGTCAAAGACGCTTGCTTCGTGGGTTGCATAGCCCTTGACGGTTTCGATGAGGTTTGGAATCAAGTCGGCACGGCGCTTGAGTTGCACAGTGATGTCGCTCCAGGCTTCGCTAACGCGCTCGTTGAGAGTGACTAGGCCGTTGTAGGTCGACCAGAGATAAAGGCCAACGATTACTACGAGGCCAACTACTACTAAAACAGCAATAAGTGCTGAATCCATTTGTGTGCTCCTATTTAAGGCATTTCGAGTTGAGATGCATTGGTTCAATGTTAGCGATTGCTGCCCTCATTTAAGCAGGTGCTAAGTGCGCTCACGGCGAACTATCAGAAGCTGTGGATAACTGGTGCCCCTAGTCGGACTCGAACCGACACTGAAACGATTTTAAGTCGTCTACCTCTGCCATTGGGTTATAGGGGCAGAAAACCCCGAGCCACACTCAATCAAGGGTGCAGCTCGGGGATCTGTTGAAACTAGATTATGCCTTTGGTCGGCTTGCGAAGGTCTCGAAAGCTGCGCGCGGGTTCTGAGTTGCGCTGATGCCGACGATGTCGCGACGCAAGAAGAAGTTGTTCACCCAACCCCAGAAGACGCGAAGTTTGCGCTCGAACATTGGCATTGCCATGCCGTGGTATCCGCGGTGCATCAACCAGGCTAAGAAGCCCTTGATTGCTACGTTGCGCCACTGATAGACACCATAGCCAACGCCAAGACCCGCAACTGCGCCGAGGTTGGTGTGGTTGTATTCAACAACACCTTCACCGCGAAGGCTGGCAACGATGTTCTTTGCAAGCAACTTGGCCTGGCGAACAGCGTGCTGTGCGTTTGGAACGCAGAAGCCACCAACGCCACCACCCGATAGGTCAGGCACAGCTGAAACGTCGCCGGCTGTCCAGACGCCATCCAAGATTTCTTCGCCATTCACAACCTGCAAAGTTGCCTTTGCTGTGATGCGGCCACGCTCGTCAAGTGGCAACGAAGTGTTGCGAACGAACGGGTGAGCCATAACGCCGGCTGTCCAGACGATTGTGTCTGACTCAAAGCTCTCGCCAGTTGAAAGCTCGATCTTGCCGCCCACTGCGCTCTGAAGCTGAGTGTTTAGGTGAATCTGAGCGCCACGCTCGGCTAGGTTCTTGATAACCCATTCGCTGGTAGGCAGTGAAACCTCAGGCATGATGCGACCCATCGCTTCAATGAGGTGAAAGTGAGTGTCTTTGAACTCTAGGCCTGGGTAGTAACGAAGTAGGTAGGTTGCGAGTGAGCGCATTTCTGCGAACACCTCGATGCCAGCAAAACCGCCACCAACAACAACGAAGGTCAAAAGACGGTCGCGTGCTGGGCCTTCAGGCAGGTTAGCTGCCTTGTCAAAGTTTGCAAGAATGCGGTTGCGAATCTCAACAGCTTCTTCAACGGTCTT
>CANFKN010000095.1 GCA_947447385.1 Microbacteriaceae bacterium | reverse complement strand
CGTCAACGGCTGGCAAAAGTTCAAGTTTTTTCAAGGTAGTTCTTTCGGTTCGGGTGAATCTGTTTTGTTGAAACGAGTTGGTTTTCACGATTTGGCTGGTGGTGCGTTTGTATGCCTGCTAGAGGGTTTGAATCCAGTTGGTCAGCAGCTTGATGCCGGCCTGGCCAGACTTTTCAGGGTGAAACTGGGTTGCGCTCAGTGGGCCATTTTCGACCGCAGCAATGAACGGCGCACCGTATTCGCCCCAGGTGACACTCGTGGGAATTATTTCGCCAGTTTCAGCAAGAGGCCAGCTGAGCACACCGTAGCTGTGAACAAAATAAAAACGCTCTTCGCCAATGCCAGCGAACAAGTGTGAGCCGACCGGAGCTTTGACGGTGTTCCAACCAATGTGAGGCAGAACCGGTGCAGGTAGCATTTCGACTTTGCCAGGCCACTGGCCCAAACCTTCGGTTTCGATGCCGTGCTCGTTGCCGCTTTCAAACATCACTTGCAAACCAACACAGATGCCAAGAACTTTTTTGCCCATGGTTAGTCGACGATCGACAAGTTCGGCAGCTTTAACTGTGCCAAGCTGCTTCATAACGGCATCGAAAGCGCCAACTCCCGGCACCACTAAACCATCAGCTGCCATTGCTTCGTCGAAGCTTGAAGTTAAGTGCACGTTTGCGCCAGCAACCTGAAGTGCTTTAGCAACCGAGTGAACATTGCCACTGCCATAGTCAAGAACTACAACTTTTGGTGAAACAGCGCCTGGCCCGTTAGAGCCGCCGCTAGGTTGGCTCACAGAGCGCCCTTGGTTGACGGAATTCCCTCAACCCGAGCGTCAGGTTCAACTGCCTTGCGAAATGCTCGAGCAAATGCTTTGAACTCAGCCTCGGCAATGTGGTGCGGGTCACGGCCGGTCAAGAGCTCAACGTGAAGTGTTAGACCTGCGTTGAATGCAATGGCTTCAAAAACGTGGCGAATCATCGAACCGGTGAAGTGGCCACCAATCAAGTGATATTCAAAACCAGCTGGTTCACCGCTGTGCACAAGATATGGGCGACCTGAAACATCAACTACAGCGCGCGCGAGTGCATCATCAAGCGGCACAGTGGCATCGCCATAGCGACCGATGCCAGCCTTGTCGCCGAGCGCTTGCTTGATGGCCAAACCCAAAACGATTGCGGTGTCTTCGACAGTGTGGTGAACGTCGATGTGAGTGTCGCCTGTGGCGCGAACCGCCAAGTCAACCAACGAGTGCTTGGCGAATGCAGTTAGCAGGTGGTCAAAGAAAGGCACGGTTGTCGAGATCTCGCTACGACCGTGGCCGTCGAGGTTAAGCGAAAGCTCAATCTGAGACTCAGAAGTTTTGCGAGTTAGGGTTGCGATGCGATTCATCGACGAACCTCCTAAATTGGGGTGGTTTCTAGGTGAATTCTATCGTGCGGGCCAGAAAGTCACCGAAAAGAGCCTTGGTGGTTGCGTATCTGCACTCATCTCGATGGCAAGAAATTATTTGCCGATAACTTCGCGCAGTGCTTGCAAGAAGCGCGTGGTTTCTGTCTCGGTTCCTGCTGAAACGCGAAGTGTGCCAGCTATGCCCATGTCGCGCACCAAAACACCGCGCTCGAGCAGTTGCTGCCAAACCTTGGGAGCATCGTCAAGGCCCGCAAACAAAATGAAGTTAGCATCTGTTCGATATGGGTCAAGACCCATGGCACTGAGCTCTGAAACAATTCGGTCGCGCTGGGTGCGAATGTCGTCAACGGTTCGCAGCATCTCTTGACTGTGGGCCAATGCTCCCTCAGCAGCCGCTTGGGTGAAAGCCGAAAGGTGATATGGCAATCGCACCAAACGCAACGCATCGATCACGGCAGGGTCAGCTGCCAGATAACCCACACGTGCCCCGGCGAAGGCAAATGCCTTGCTCATGGTTCGGCTAACCAAGAGTTTTGGGCGACCTTCGAGCAGCGTCACAGCAGAGTGTGACTGATCGTGCGCGAACTCGCCATAGGCCTCGTCAACTACGAGAATACCGCCAGTGGTTTCTTGCAGAGCATCGTAGGCTGCGACAATCACTTCTAGAGCAACCGGGGTGCCGGTTGGGTTGTTCGGCGAGCAGAGCATCACCAGATTAGGTGTGGCATCACGAATGCCAGCTTGAACAGTTTCAACACTCAACTCGAAGCGGTCATCGCGCTCGGCATCGACATAGCCTGTTTGAGCACCTTGAGCAATAAGTTTGTACATCGAGTAAGTGGGTTTAAAGCCGAGGGCTTTTCGACCAGGGCCGCCGAATGCCTGAAAAATGTGTTGCAAAACTTCATTTGAACCGTTGCCAGCCCAGATGTTTTCAACCATAAGTTCGCTGCCAAGGTTGTCATTTAGATAATCGGCAAGGGCCCGACGCAAACCCAAGAATTCGCGGTCTGGGTAACGGTTGATATTTAGAAGACTGGCAGCTAGTCGCCCGATGATATCGACCGCGACTGTCTCGGGAATCTGATGAGTGTTCTCGTTGACGTTGAGTGAAACGGGCACGCTTAGCTGAGGTGCGCCATATGGCTTGAGACCAACAAGGTCAGGGCGAATCGGCAGGTCGTCTAGAGAAGTCACACCTCTAGGTTAATGCCTCGAGGATAGAGTTCAGCGAATCACGTAACGCGCTAAGACGACGCGCTGGGCTGAACCGAAGTTGGCTTGGCTGAGCAGCTGTTAGACGAGTTGCGCCTAAGGCAGAGCCAAACGCTGGCCAGGAACCAAAGATGCGTCGCTCAAACCATTTAGGTTCTGAATGTCAGTGATCTCTTGCTGAGGGTCGCGGTCGGGAGCATAAGTTGTAGCGATTGACCAAAGAGTGTCGCCCGGTGCGACATAAACATAAGTGAAAGTTGCTTTGCCAGCGTGCGAGGTAGCACCGGCCGATTGCGCCTGTGTCACGCTGAAGGCGACAACGAGCAGAGCGACAACGACAAAGAGTGCAGCCAACGCGCGACGGCGACGGTAGTTGATGCGGGTTGCAGTAGCAGTCATTTTGCTAACTTTCTCTAAGAGCCAACTTGATGCTTTGTTCGAACAGTTGTTCGCTTTCGAACATAGTTTCGAACGAAAAACAACCTTTGTCAAGACTTTTTTATAAATCTTTCGAAAAGATGTTTGATTTTCGAGGTTTTATCGAATAAAGTTTCGATAGAACCGCTTGATAGAGATTGTCGATGCACCCTCCGACATTCTGTGAAAAGGGGCCAACGAAAGGCTAAGAACGTGGATGAACTCGAGTTTCGCCGAAACACCAAGACCACGCTGAGCAACCGCCAAGAGCAGATCTTGCGCGCCATTGCCTCTTTGCAGAAAAGCCTTGGCTTTGGCCCAAACCTTCGCGAAATCGGCGAGGCTGTTGGCCTAACCGCAGTGTCAAGCGTGAAGTATCAAATCGATGAACTTGAAAAAGCCGGATACGTTCGCAAAGCCGAAAACCGTGCCCGCGCCATTGAATTGGTAGAAATGCCAGAAGGCTGGCTCGATGACGAGCCGACCGTTGATTTTGATAATGCGCCGAGTCGTGACGGAATGAACTTTGTTCCATTGGTTGGTCGCATCGCCGCCGGTATTCCAATCACAGCCGACCAGAACGTCGAAGAGTTCTACCCCGTGGCCCAGAGCCTCACCGGCAAGGGTGAGCTGTTTATGCTCAAGGTTGTTGGTGAATCGATGATCGACGCAGCGATTTGCGACGGCGACTTCGTGATTGTTCGCCAGCAAAAGACAGCCGAGAACGGTGACATCGTTGCTGCGATGATCGACGGCGAAGCCACCGTCAAAGCATTTAAACGTGAAAACGGAAAAGTCTGGCTATTGCCACGCAACTCGGCATTTGCACCAATCGATGGCACCCACGCCGAAATTGCTGGCGTTGTGGTCACCGTTCTGCGCAAGGTATAACCTCGCGGCTAGGTTCTAGCCCCGCGCAACTACAAACTGGCGCAGCTCTGCCGCCAACTCAGGTTTTACAAACGCCACGATTTGTGTGCCCTCGGGCGCATATTCGAGGCTGATGATTCGGCTGCCGATGTGCAAACGCGAAACCAGGTCTCCCCTGTCATAGGGCACCAACACCTCAATCATGATGTCGGGTTCTGGCAACCTTCGCGAGATTTCACTTAGGAGCTTCTCGAAACCTTCGCCGGTGCGCGCTGAAACTTCGAGTGAGTCAGGCTCGAGGCCCCGAAGGGCCATCCGAGTGGTTTCATCAACCAAGTCAATTTTGTTGAAAACAATAAGTTCGGCAATGCCACGAGCACCGACCTCGCCGATTACTTCGCGAACCGTCGCGATCTGACCGGCTGGGTCAGGGTGTGAAGCGTCAACCACGTGAACGATCAGGTCGCTATCGGCAATCTCTTCAAGCGTTGAGCGAAAGGCCTCAACCAGCTGGTGCGGCAGGTGACGCACAAAGCCGACAGTGTCGGCAATCGTGTAGGCGCGACCGTCAGTGGTTTCGGTCTTGCGCACGGTCGGGTCGAGGGTTGCGAAAAGTGCGTTCTCAACGAGCACGCCGGCCGAGGTCATTCGGTTCAATACTGATGACTTGCCCGCGTTGGTGTATCCCGCGATTGCTACTGCAGGCACCTCGTTGCGCTTTCGATTGGCACGCTTGGTGTCGCGAGCTGGTTTCATCTCAACAATCTGCTTGCGCAACTTAGCCATGCGAGTGTTGATGCGGCGACGGTCGAGCTCAATCTTGGTTTCACCTGGGCCACGCGAACCAATGCCCATGCCACCGCCAACCTGACCACCGGCCTGACGTGACATCGATTCACCCCAACCGCGCAGGCGGGGTAGCAAATATTCGAGCTGTGCTAACTCAACCTGAGCCTTGCCCTCGCGGCTCTTGGCGTGCTGAGCAAAAATATCGAGGATGATCGCTGTGCGGTCAACGACCTTAACCTTCACAACGTCTTCGAGGTTGCGTCGCTGGCTTGGTGCAAGTTCGGCGTCGGCAATCACGGTGTCAGCCCCGCTTTGAGCAACCATGAGGCGAAGTTCTTCAGCCTTACCCTTGCCCAAGAACGTGGCTGGGTCTGGTTTAACGCGGCGTTGCAAGAGCCCGTCGAGCACCTGCGAGCCGGCAGTTTCGGCAAGAGCTGCGAGCTCGCGCAACGAGTTCTCGGCATCTTGCAAAGTGTTTGAACCCCAAAGCCCAATCAACACAACTTTTTCGAGGCGCAGTTTGCGATATTCAACATCGTTGATGTCTTGAAGCTCAGTTGATAGGCCCTGAACGCGGCGAAGTGCCGAACGATCTTCGAGGTCAAACTGGTCGCCGTCGGTTGTGCTTGTGCTGTGCGTGTCTGTAGCGCCGAGTGCCTCGGCACGGGCACCGCGACCCAAGATTCGGTTGATTACAGCTTCGCCGCGCGCGCTCGCCTCGTCGCCTCGCTTCGAGGTCGATTCAAACTCCGTGGAATCCGACGATTCAAAATCTTCGGGTTATGCGTCACGGCCATTTCTTTGACGTCCCATGCAACTAACACTAGTTTGCGCAGCG
>CANFKN010000094.1 GCA_947447385.1 Microbacteriaceae bacterium | reverse complement strand
TCTGCGCGAACGGCATCCATGTCGAGTGCCTTGACCTGCGCAATTAGGTCGTCAAAAGCTGGCGCGGGCAAAGCCCCAGCGCGGTTATAAAGCAGGATGTTGTCGCGAAAAACCATGAGCGTCGGAATCGAAGTGATTTCAAACGCCCCCGCGAGCGCTTGTTGTGCTTCTGTGTCAACTTTGCCAAAACGAACGTCTGGGTTTTTATCAGCAGCTGCCTCGAAGACTGGCGCAAAAGCCACGCAGGGGCCACACCAGGCTGCCCAAAAATCGACAACTGCGATGCCGTCAGCCGAAACGGTTTCGCTGAAGTTCTCTGGGGTTAAGGTGATGGTTGCCATGGTTCTCTTACCCTTCGTGGTTCGGTGCTCTAGCGCACTAAATGGTTGTGCCGTGAACAGCAAATTTGTTGATTGCAACAAGCTCATCGGCAGTTAGTGGTTTAGAACCGATGGCAGCAAAGTTTTGTTCCAACTGCGCGACCGAGCTTGCGCCAATCAAAGCAGAGGTCATTTGTGGGTGTCTTAGCACCCAAGTGATAGCTAGTTGAGCCAACGACTGGCCACGGCTTTCGGCAATTTCAGTGAGGCCACGAACGCGAGATAGATAAGTTGAGTCAATGGCGCTTTCTAGACGCTTATCTCTAGTTGCTCGCGAACCTTTTGGTGCAGAACCAGTCAGGTAGCGATCGGTTAGCATTCCCTGAGCCAGCGGCGAAAAGACGATGCATCCGAGCCCTTCAACTGCCAGTGTGTCAAGTAGGTCACTTTCAATGGTGCGGTCGAACATTGAATAGCGTGGTTGGTGAATCAACAGAGGCACGCCCATGTCAGACAAGATTCGCTTTGCTTCGCGAGTTTGCTCAGAGTTGTAGCTCGAGATGCCAACGTAAAGCGCCTTGCCCTGGTGCACGGCACTCGCTAGCGCACCCATGGTTTCTTCTAGGGGAGTGTTTGGGTCAAATCGGTGTGAATAGAAGATGTCCACATAGTTCAAACCCATGCGTGACAGACTCTGGTCTAGCGAGGCGGTCAAATATTTGCGGCTACCCCATTCGCCATAGGGGCCGGGCCACATGTCATAGCCAGCCTTTGTTGAGATAATCATTTCGTCGCGATAGCTTCTGAAGTCGCGTTGCAGGTGCATGCCGAAGTTTGATTCGGCGCTACCTGGTCGCGGGCCATAGTTGTTTGCGAGGTCAAAGTGTGTGATGCCCAGATCGAACGCGCGACACAGAATGTCACGCTGCGTGTCGAAGTTTTTGCTTTGGTCGCCGAAGTTGTGCCACAAGCCAAGTGAAACTTCTGGCAGTTGTAGGCCGCTTTTGCCCACTCGGCGAAACTTGATGTTGTCATATCGATTGCTGGCTGCTTGATAAGTCATGGTTCAAGCCTAAATTAGAAACATGAGTGAAACTTCGTTGATTTTGGCTGGTGGCTGTTTTTGGTGTCTCGATAGCGCATTTATGCAGCTTCAAGGCATCAGTGACGTTGAGGTGGGCTACATTGGCGGTTCGGCTGCCACCGCAGATTATGAGTCTGTTTGCTCGGGAAGAACCGGGCATGCTGAGGCTGCCCGGGTTTTCTTCGACCCTTCGGTGATTTCAGCTGAGCTCGTGCTAGACGCGTTTTTCACCATGCATGACCCAAGGCAGTTGAATCGACAGGGAGCCGATGTTGGCACTCAGTATCGTTCTGCGATGTTTTTTAGAAACGAGGATGAACGCCTCTTGTTCTCTTCAGCCCTCGATCGCGCGTCTGAGGTTTGGGGTGAGGGCGTCGTGACCACTTTAGAACCGGCAGATGAGTCGGTAGAGCAGGGCAGGTTCTTCGTTGCTGAGACCTACCACCAAGACTTTTGGAATAAGAACCCGAATCAGGGCTATTGTGTGGCTGTGGTCGGGCCTAAGGTCGCCAAGGTGCGTCAGAAGTTCGCTCACCTGCTCAAGTAGTTTGGCTAGAGGTTCAGGCGCTTATTTCAGCCGTGCAATTCATTTGCTAACAGTTGCACAGGTTTCTGGTTTGTCAACGGCTTTGATTTGCAATCGCTAGGCAGGCTGCCGTGGTTGGCAACCTTGGTGTAACAGTTCAAACAAAGGGTTTGAGCGATACCCCGAAAGGTTAGATTCTTGTCAGAACTAATCACAATCTCAGGCCTGGTTGCCACCACGCCGCGCCACTTGGTTACCCAAGACGGCCTGCCAATCACATCGTTTCGTCTAGCATCCGCCCAGCGACGTTTCGACCGCAATCAAAACCGCTGGATCGACGGCGAAACCAATTGGTTCACGGTGACGTCATTTCGCCAGCTAGCGATTAACGCATCAGAATCTGTCAACAAAGGCGACCGCATTGTTGTGACCGGCAAACTTCGCGTGCGCGACTGGGACAACGGCGAAAGAAGCGGCACATCTGTCGAAATCGATGCTGATGCAATCGGTCACGACCTAAGCTGGGGCACCGCCACCTTCGTTCGAACAATCTTGGTTCGTGAGACTGATCCAGCCGACGAGTCTGCACCGGCTGCAAGCTTTGATTCGCAACAAGAATCAGGCACCGCCGACGACATCGACGACAACGGAAACATCAAGCTCAATCTCAAAAAGGCCGTCGCTTAGTTTGAGCTAACAGGTTTAGCTAACAGGTTTAGCTAACAGGTTTAGCTAACAGGTTTAGCTAACAGGTTTAGTGGAGCGCTTACCCCCCCCCCGTGCCTCCACTAAAAACGCACCCCTCTTGCAACGCACATCTGATAACCAGCGCAGCGTCTAACCCCCGTCGACGCTCCTGCGGTAAACTTTCAGAAGCAAACAGCAAGAGGGGTGCCTCTTTTTAAGCTGTGACCAATCTCTATGCGAAAGCGATGCAGTTCTATGGCTGAATTCATCTATCAAATGATCAAGGCGCGCAAGGCGCACGGCGACAAAGTCATTCTTGACGATGTCACACTAGCGTTCTTTCCTGGCGCCAAAATCGGTGTTGTCGGCCCTAACGGCGCGGGCAAGTCAACCGTTTTGAAGATCATGGCGGGTCTTGAAAAAGCTAGCAACGGTGAGGCGCGCCTAAGCCCAGGATTCACAGTTGGCATGCTCATGCAGGAGCCACCGCTTGATGAGACACTAACCGTTCTCGGCAACGTTCAATTGGCGGTTGCCGAAACCAAAGCAAAGCTTGACCGCTTCAACCAGATTTCTGAAGAGATGGCCAGCCCAGACGCCGATTTTGACTCCCTGCTAGAAGAGATGGGCCAGCTGCAAGAAGAGATCGACCACCTTGACGCGTGGGATCTCGACAGTCAGCTCGACCAAGCCATGGACGCACTTCGTTGCCCTCCAGGTGACACTGCAGTCACGCACCTGTCGGGTGGTGAGCGTCGACGCGTTGCTCTTTGCAAGCTCCTTCTTGAAAAGCCAGACCTATTGCTGCTTGACGAACCTACCAACCACCTCGACGCCGAGTCTGTTCTTTGGTTAGAGCAGCACCTCGCCAAGTATCCTGGCGCAGTTCTAGCGGTTACTCACGACCGTTACTTTCTAGACAACGTCGCCGAGTGGATTCTTGAGCTCGACCGCGGTCGTGCCTACCCATATGAAGGCAACTACTCGACCTACCTCGAAAAGAAGCAGGAGCGCCTAGAGGTTCAAGGCAAGAAAGACGCCAAGCTTGCCAAGCGTTTGAGCGAAGAACTCGAATGGGTTCGCTCTAGCGCTAAAGCCCGCCAGACCAAGTCAAAAGCTCGTTTGGCTGCCTATGAGCAAATGGCGGCTGATGCTGACCGCACCCGAAAGCTTGATTTCGAAGAGATTCAGATTCCTGCTGGCCCTCGCCTCGGCAGCATTGTTCTTGAAGCAAAAGATCTTCAGAAGGGTTTTGACGGCCGATCACTTGTCAACGGGCTTTCATTTAGTTTGCCGCGAAATGGCATCGTCGGCGTAATCGGGCCAAACGGCGTTGGCAAGTCAACTCTGTTCAAAACCATTGTTGGTCTTGAGAAACTCGACGGTGGTGAACTCAAGATCGGTGAAACAGTCAAGATCAGCTATGTTGACCAGTCGCGCGCGGGCATCGACCCGAACAAGACTCTGTGGGAGGTTGTCTCTGACGGCCTTGATTACATGCAGGTTGGCAATCAAGAAGTGCCTTCACGCGCTTATGTTGCGGCCTTTGGCTTCAAGGGCGCAGACCAGCAAAAGCCAGCAGGCGTTCTCTCTGGTGGTGAGCGCAACCGTCTGAACCTAGCGCTAACCCTAAAGCAGGGCGGAAACCTGTTGCTGCTTGACGAACCAACCAACGACCTTGATGTTGAAACTCTCTCATCGCTAGAGAACGCACTGCTCGAGTTTCCGGGTTGCGCCGTGGTCATTACCCACGATCGTTGGTTCCTAGACAGAGTTGCGTCACACATTCTGGCCTACGAAGGCACCGACGAAAACCCAGACCAGTGGTACTGGTTTGAGGGTAACTTTCAGGGATACGAAGAAAACAAGATTCAGCGCCTCGGTGCTGAAGCAGCCAAGCCTCACCGCTCAACTTACCGCCGCCTAACCCGCGACTAAAAGTTAGTCACGCAGTTCTGGCACTCGCACCATACCCTCTTGGGCAACGGTTGCAACCAAAATGCCGTCACGACTGAAGATTTTGCCAAGTGACAGACCTCGACTGCCACTGGCGCTTGGCGAATCTTGAACATACAGGAGCCAATCGTCGACCCTGACCGGGCGGTGAAACCACATCGCGTGGTCAAGGCTGGCTGAGCTCAAGCCCGGGTGTGCCCACGAGATGCCGTGTCTGCGAAAGATTGGTTCAAGAATCGAGTAGTCGCTGGCATAAGCCAGTGCGGCTTGGTGCAAAATCGGGTCTTCGGGCATCGGCCCCAAAGCTTTCATCCAAACGGCCTGCTTCGCTATGTGTTCACCCTCAACGTTGAAATAGATGGGTGACGGAATGTGGCGAATGTCGAATGGGCGTGCTTTGGCCCAAAACTGGGCAACCGGGTGAGGGTTTGCGCCCATGAGCTCGGCTGCGCTGGGCAAAGATTCTGGGCCGGGAATATCAGTTGGAGAAGCCTCTTGATGGTCGATGCCCAAGGCTGGCTCTTGAAAACTAGCAATCATCGAAAAGATGGGGTCACCGTTTTGGTAGGCCTGAACTCGGCGGGTGCTAAATGAACGCCCATCGCGAAGTCGGTCAACCGAAAAAGTGATTGGCAGGCGAATGTCACCCGGTCGCAGAAAGTATCCGTGCATAGAGTGCACATTACGAACGCCGTCAATGGTGCGGGTTGCGGCCACGAGGCTTTGGGCCAAAACTTGACCGCCAAAAACACGCCCGTGGGGCATCCACTGACTTGGGCCGGTGAAAATGTCTTCGCGGGTGCGTGCGCCGCCAGCATCGGTCAGGTCGAGAGTTGCGATCATCTCAGCTAATGGGTCACTTGGAATGCTAGGTTCTAAGTCGAGTTGAATGCGCGGCGCCATGAAGGTTCCTCTTTTGGTTGGTTCATTTAGGTGAAATCACCACTTACAGGCTAACTTAGACAGCGTTATGAAGAATG
>CANFKN010000093.1 GCA_947447385.1 Microbacteriaceae bacterium | reverse complement strand
GCGATGCCCGCCCAAAGTGAGTTTTCAGTGACATCGCTTAGGTGTTGACGCTTTTTAGACAGTTCAGCATCGCCGCCGGGCACTACAACAGTGATCGCGGCGTCGCCGTTCCATCCGTCGATTTCAGCACCAGCGTCAATCGAAAGAATGTCACCAGGTTGCAAGATTCGTTCTGCAGAAGGAATTCCGTGCACAACCTCGTCGTTAATCGACGCGCAAATCGTGTGAAAATAGCCCGGCACCAGCTTAAAGTTCGAACGGCCACCAAGTTTGACGATGGCAGCCTCTGCGAGAGCATCGAGTTCGAGGGTCGAGATGCCCGGGCGAACCGCCTCACGAACCGCGGCAAGCGCAGCAGCTGTCGCCAAACCAGCGCGACGCATCGCGATGATGTTGTCGTTTGTTTTTAGTTGAAACTTGCTGCGAGACATTTTGCCTTAGCGATCGCGGTTCAGTTGGTGCGACTTATTAGAGATTTGGCTCAAAGCCACGAGCCGCGAGAGCTTCGAGAATGCGATCTGTAACCTCGGTCACTTCGCCGAGGCCGTCGATCATGATCACGTTGCCGCGAGCCGCATAAATGCTGATTAGCGGAGCGGTCTGCTCTTCATAAACTTCAAGACGGCGGCGAATCACAGGCTCGGTGTCATCAGCGCGACCCTGTTCTATAGCGCGATTCAACAAACGGCGAACAACTTCGTCAGTGTCGGCGGTGAGCTGAATCACAACGTCAAGGGCGTTACCTTGAGATTCTAGGATGCCATCTAGCTCGGTTACCTGATCGCCAGTGCGCGGGTAACCATCAAGCAAAAAACCGGCTTTTGCGTCGTCTTGTGAAAGTCGATCGCGCACCAAGTCGTTTGTGAGGCTGTCAGGAACATATTCGCCGCGGTCCATAAACGCTTTGGCCTGCTTGCCCAACTCGGTTTCATTTTTCACATTGAAGCGAAAAATGTCACCGGTTGAGATTGCAGGAATACCAAATGTTTGCGCTAGGCGCTCAGCTTGGGTTCCCTTGCCGGCGCCTGGAGCGCCAATCAAGAGAAACCGGCTCATCGCAGAAGACCTTCGTAGTTTCGCTGTTCCATCTGAGCGCTGATCTGCTTGACAGTCTCAAGACCAACACCGACGATGATGAGGATCGAAGTGCCACCGAACGGGAAGTTCTGGTTAGCGCCAATTAGCGAGAATGAAACAAGTGGAATCAAAGCGATCAAGCCTAGGTAAAGTGCGCCTGGGAACGTGATGCGGCTAAGAACATATTCGAGGTACTCGGTGGTCGGACGACCAGCGCGAATGCCAGGGATGAAGCCACCAGACTGCTTGATGTTGTCACTAACCTCTTCAGGGTTGAAGGTGATAGCCACATAGAAGAATGTGAAGCCAACAATCATCAGAAAGTAGAGAAGCATGTAAAGCGGGTGGTCACCACGGGTTAGGTAGTCAGATACGAACGAAACCCAAGGCGCAACGTTGCCGTTTTTGTCAGGCTGGTTGAACTGAGCAACTAGACCAGGCAGATAAAGCAAGCTTGATGCAAAGATGACTGGCACAACGCCGGCCATGTTCACCTTGATTGGAATGTAAGTGCTTTGACCACCGTATTCACGACGACCAACCATGCGCTTTGCATACTGAACCGGCACGCGGCGCTGAGACTGCTCAACCAAAATAACTAGAGCAACAATGACCACACCAACGCCAAGAACGATAAGTAGGGTCTCGATGCTCTTTGTGTTTGCGATCGAAGCTAGTGACTGTGGGAATCGTGAGGCAATCGATGTGAAAATCAAAAGCGACATTCCGTTACCGATGCCGTGTTCAGTGATGAGCTCGCCCATCCACATGATCAAGCCGGTGCCAGCAGTCATGGTCAAAACCATAAGCGCAAGTGAAACCGGCGTGGTGTCAGTAAGAATCGGGAGGTTACACTTCGAACCAAACAAGGTGCCAGAGCGAGCGACAGCAATCAACGTGGTTGACTGCAGCACTGCAAGGGCAATTGTTAGGTAACGGGTGTATTGAGTCAGAGTTGCCTGGCCCGACTGACCTTCTTTGTGAAGTGCCTCGAAGCGAGGAATCACAACACGTAGCAGCTGAATAATGATCGATGACGTAATGTACGGCATGATACCCAGCGCAAAGATTGAAAGCTGAAGCAAAGCGCCACCGCTGAACAAGTTCACTAGCTCATAAAGACCGCTAGTGTTCTGGGTTTGCGTTAGACACGACTGCACGTTGCCGTAGTTGACCAATGGAGCAGGGATGAATGATCCCAATCGGTACAACGCGACGATTGCGAGTGTAAAGGCTAGTTTGTTGCGTAGGTCGCGGGTGCGAAATACACGAACGATGGCGCTTAGCAATTAGGCCTCCAGGCGGGTATGAACTAGTCGATGACTAGTTTTTAACTGAGCCACCAGCGGCAACAATCTTTTCAGCAGCTGATGCTGAAACCTTGTCGACGCTAACGTTTAGCTTAACCGAGATGTCGCCGTTGCCGAGCACTTTTACAAGCTCGTTATCGCGAACGGCGCCTTTGGCTACCAAATCAGCAACTGTTACGTCGCCACCGGCTGGGTACAGCTCGGCTAGACGGTCAATGTTGACAACCTGGTATTCCACGCGGAACGGGTTCTTGAAACCACGAAGTTTAGGGGTGCGCATAACTAGACGCACGCCACCACCCTCGAAGCCAGGACGAACCTGGTAGCGAGCCTTGGTACCCTTGGTTCCACGACCCGAGGTTTTACCCTTCGAACCTTCACCACGACCAACGCGAGTGCGCTCTTTCTTTGAACCTTCAGCTGGGCGAAGGTGGTGCACCTTTAGAAGTTGCACCTTCTCGCCAGCGTCAGCCTTAGCAGCTTTAGGGGCAGCCTTTGCAGGTGCCTTCTTTTCAGCAGCTGGCTTTGCAGCTTCGGTTGCAGCAGCCTTTGGAGCGGCAGCCTTTGCAGGTGCCTTCTCGGCAGCTGGCTTAGCGGCAGCCTTAGGGGCAGCAGCCTTTGCAGCAGCAGGCTTCTTTTCAGCAGCTGGCTTTGCAGCAGCTGGCTTGGTCTCTTCAGCCATTAGTTGATCTCCTCAACGGTAACAAGGTGTGCAACCGCACGAACCATGCCGCGAACCGACGGGCTGTCTTCTTTGACGATGATGTCGCCAATGCGCTTCAGGCCGAGGGTGCGAAGGGTCTCGCGGTGATTTGGCTTGCCACCAATTTCACTCTTAATCTGGGTCACCTTTAGACGAGTAGCCATTAGGCACCTACCTTTGCTTCTTGCTGACGTAGCAAACCAGCTGGGGCTACTTGGTCAATCGGAAGGCCACGACGTGCTGCAACTGCTGCTGGCTCTTCGAGCTGGCGCAATGCTGCGACGGTGGCGTGAACAATGTTGATGGTGTTCGATGAACCGAGCGACTTGCTCAAAACATCGTGGATTCCTGCGCACTCAAGCACGGCACGAACTGGACCACCAGCGATAACACCGGTTCCCTGAGCTGCTGGGCGAAGCAAAACTACGCCAGCTGCTGCTTCACCCTGAACTGGGTGAGGAATGGTGCTTGAAACGCGTGGAACGCGGAAGAAGTTCTTCTTAGCCTCTTCAACGCCCTTGGCGATCGCAGCTGGAACTTCTTTTGCCTTGCCGTAGCCAACGCCAACTAGACCGTTGCCGTCACCGACAACTACTAGAGCGGTGAAGCTGAAGCGACGACCACCCTGAACCACCTTTGAAACGCGGTTGATTGTAACAACGCGCTCCAAGAATGGGCTCTTGGTCTCTTCGCGGTCGCGACGCTCGCCACGAGGGGCGCGGTCACGGCTGCCACGACGAGCTTCGCGCTCGTTTGGCTCAGCGACTTCAGTGGTAACAGTTGTTGCAGCTTCTTCAGTTGCCACGGTTGTCTCCTTGACTTCTTGACTCATAGTGTCAGCCCACCTTCACGTGCGCCTTCGGCGATCGCGGCAACGCGACCTGCATACTTGTTGCCACCGCGGTCGAAAACAACCTCGGTGATGCCAGCGGCTACTGCGCGCTTAGCTACAAGCTTGCCAACCTCAGTTGACTTAGCAGTCTTGTCGCCAGCGAACGAACGTAGCTCGGCTTCCATGGTCGAAGCCGATGCCAAGGTGTGACCCTGGGCGTCGTCAACGATCTGAACGAATACGTGACGTGCTGAACGAGTGACCACTAGACGTGGACGAAGTGCGCTACCAACAATCTTCTTGCGAAGACGTAGGTGGCGACGGGTGCGGGCAGCGCTTTTGCTCTTGCCGCGAGTTTTGCTAGTTAGACCCATGATTACTTACCGCTCTTTCCGGCCTTGCGACGAACAACTTCGCCGGCATAGCGCACACCCTTGCCCTTGTATGGCTCTGGCTTGCGAAGCTTGCGAAGGTTGGCAGCAACCTCACCCACAGCCTGCTTGTCGATACCTGATACAGAAAGCTTGGTGTTTCCCTCAACGGTGAAGGTGATGCCCTCAGGCGCCTTTACCAAAATCGGGTGTGAATATCCAAGTGCGAATTCAATGTCAGAGCCCTTGGCGGTAACACGGTAACCGGTACCAACAATCTCTAGGCCCTTGGTGTAGCCCTGAGTTACTCCGTGAATCTGGTTTGCGATTAGGGTGCGGGTTAGGCCGTGAAGCGAACGCGAGTTGCGCTCGTCGTCTGGGCGGGTAACCACAACAGTGTTCTCTTCGAGAACTGCCTGAATCGGTGCAGGAACAGTGTGAACCAAAGTGCCTTTAGGGCCCTTAACGGTTACAACGTTTTCAACAATCTTTACTTCGACGCCGGCTGGAACCGGAATCGGCAATCTACCAATACGTGACATGTCTGATTACCAAACGTAGGCGATAACTTCTCCGCCTACTCCCTTCTTGGCTGCTTGACGGTCAGTCAGAAGACCTGACGATGTTGAAAGGATTGCGATGCCTAGACCGCCAAGAACGCGAGGAAGCTCGGTTGACTTTGCGTAAACGCGAAGGCCTGGCTTTGAAACACGCTTGATGCCAGCGATTGAACGCTCGCGGTTTGGGCCGTACTTTAGGTCGATAGTAAGCGTCTTGCCTACTTCTGCATCTGCTACTGCAAAGCCAGCGATGTAACCCTCAGACTTGAGGATTTCTGCGATCTTAGCCTTTAGCTTGCTGTAAGGCAGGCTAGCCGACTCGTGATACGCGCTGTTGGCATTGCGCAGACGGGTCAGAAAGTCTGCGACCGGATCTGTCATTGTCATTTTGTTGCGCCTCTCTCGGTGGTTTCCAGAAGCTTTACG
Source organism: Microbacteriaceae bacterium (assembly GCA_947447385.1). Classification (GTDB taxonomy): domain Bacteria; phylum Actinomycetota; class Actinomycetes; order Actinomycetales; family Microbacteriaceae; genus Rhodoluna. The sequence continues at coordinate 371 of CANFKN010000093.1, read as the reverse complement.
AGCTGCTGGACCTATCCGATGATTAGTTGGTCTGGAAAGGGAAGCCTAGTGCGGTTAGAAGCGCACGGCCCTCGTCGTTGTTCTTGGCAGTAGTCACAAAAGTGATGTCCATACCGCGAGCACGGTCAATCTTGTCTTGGTCGATCTCGTGGAACACTGACTGTTCTGCGAGGCCGAAGGTGTAGTTACCGTTGCCATCGAACTGGTTTGGCTTTAGTCCACGGAAGTCACGAATACGAGGTAGCGCTAGAGCCAATAGGCGGTCTAGGAACTCCCACATGCGGTCGCCACGCAAGGTTACGTGCGCACCAATTGCTTGGCCCTCACGAAGCTTGAACTGAGCGATTGACTTGCGAGCCAAGTTAACCTGT
>CANFKN010000092.1 GCA_947447385.1 Microbacteriaceae bacterium | reverse complement strand
TGTTCAAGTCTAAGTTAGGCGCGCAAGCCTAAACGTGAAAGCGCATTGTTGCTTTGGCTACGCCTTCGGCGATGATCGCTTCGACTGCGTCGGCGGCGATTTCGAGGGTGGTTGGCAGCTCTTTGCGTTCGGTGCTCGAGAAGTCTCGCAGCACGAAGTCGGCGGTGTCCATGTTGCCAGGAGGGCGGCCGATGCCAATGCGCACACGTGCGAAGTCGTTCGAGCCGCAGGCTGCGATGATGTCGCGCAGGCCGTTGTGACCGCCGTGGCCGCCGCCTTGTTTGAGGCGAATCTTTTCGGCGTCGATGTCGAGTTCGTCGTGCAGAACGATGAGGTTGCTAAGTGGCACGTCATAAAACTTCAGCAGCGCCGAGACTGGCCCGCCGCTGGTGTTCATATATCCTGTTGATTTTGCTAAAACGACTTTTTGTGCGACTCCCGCGCCAACAACTAAGCGCCCTTCGGCGACCACAGCGGTGGTCTTTGCGCGCTTGAATGAGCTGCCGATGCGTGCAGCTAAGACATCCAAGGCCATTTGACCCACGTTGTGCCGGTTAGCAGAATAGCCGGCCCCAGGGTTACCGAGGCCGACTATTAGAAATGCTTTGTCGTTTGACATCTGCTCGCTTAGCTTGTGGCTAAAGCCTTGAGCTAGCTGACGCTGATTAGGCGCTTGCTAGTTCTTCGCTGTGGCCAGCTGCGGTTGCGATAACCGAAGCGATTAGTGCGTCTGAAGGTAGGTCTAGTGCAACGCCTGCAGGCAACTTGATGTCGCTTGCTAGAACGTGGTGGCCAGCGCCTTCTTTGTTGAGGTGAATCTCAACGTAGGTAGGAATGTGAATCGCGTCGGCGATTAGACGCACGCTGTGGTGCTCTAGCTCAACGGTGGTGCCTGAAAGGCTCTCGCCAACGATGTGCACAGGAACCTCAACGTGAACCTTTTCACCCTTAACGATTTCAACAAGGTCGATGTGCTCAACGATCTGAAGAACTGCATCGCGCTGAACAGCCTTCACCAAAACGGTTTCGTGCTTGCCAGCGATGTCAAGGTCGATGATTGCGTTCTTGGTGCGCAAAATCAGTGCGATCTCGTGTGCAGGAACAACGATGTGGCGTGGCTCTGAGCCGTGGCCATAGATTACTGCTGGGGTCTTGCCTGCTGCACGAAACTTGCGTGCTGCGCCTTTGCCGAATGTTGTGCGTAGTTCGCCAACGATTGCGTTTGCTGCTGCTTCTTGAGCCATGATGGGCCTCCTATTTATGGTCGGGGTATCAACTCGGGGTGTTTCGCGAGGATTCATGCCGCCATAAGGCCACTACTAAATCACTCCGTCGATCACGGCTTCGAATTTCTTCTCAGCCCTCGCCGTCGTCTGGGGTCAAGTTTAGCGCATTTTGCACGCGGATGAAAACCCCTACCGGCCCGCCACTCTTGGCTTAGCTAGGGTCTCTGCGAGGGCGTGCAACCCGGCGCACGAATAGCGCCGCCGCAAGAATCAGCGTTGACAGCCAGAGTGCTGGGCCAGGCACGGCCAGTAGCAACACTGCGCAGAGCGCGAGCCCGAGCCATGCCGTAGCCGAACGAACGGCGTGCGCCTTGCGGCCGGGTTTCTCAATTTTGAGTTGACGCAGCACAGCAACGTGCCCGATGAAGTAATAGGCCAAAACCGAAAGCGAGCTGAAACCAATGACCCAGTCGAGGCGGCCGAACTGGGCAAGAACAACCGCGCCGACAGCGACTAGCACTTCTGCTAACCAAGGTGCACCGTGGCGGTTGCGAGCGCTAAACCACGTCGGCAACTCTCGATCTTCTGCCATGGTTGCTGCAGTGCGACTGACACCGGCAAGCAAAGCAAGCAGTGAACCAAGGCTCGCTGCCGCTGCAAAAATCACCACTACCTTTTGTGTGACATCGGGCGACCAGCCAAGGCTGATGGTGCTGTTTTGCCAGAATGTGACAAATGGTGCTTGAGAAGTTGATAGGCCACTGCCCAGCGTGTTTTGAAACATCACCGCAATGGCAAAATAAAGCAGCACTACTGCGCCTAAGGCAATCACGATGGCTTGTGGAATGTTGCGCTTTGGGTTTCTAACCTCATCACCAAGAGTGGCGACTCGGGCATAACCCGCAAACGCAAAGAAAATCAGCGAGGCAGCGCTAAGAATTGGCATCAAGCCACCGTTGCCAACAAAGCTAACGAAATAGTCAACCGAGTGACTCAGAGTGTCGTCAGGAGCAATAACCACACCGGCTGGCAGCGCCTCAACGCCATGGGCGAAACCCCAAATAATAGTTACCAACAAAAATGCAACCGTGCTGATTGCCAGAACCAGTGCCACTTTGGCTGTTCGGTTGATGCCGAGAAGGTTGATTGTGGTAAGCGCGGCAATTGCAAGACACGCCGTCAGCACAGGTTGCTCTGGCCAGACATAGACACCAAATACCAGGCCGATTGCCGCAATCGAACCGATTTTTCCAAAGATGAAACTAAAGCCTGCGATGAACGAAGTGGTTGGGCCAACATAAACGCGGCTGTAGGCATAAACCCCGCCGGCGCGCGAGACGGCACTGGCGAGCTGATAAACCGAGGCAGCGTTGAGCGAGGCAACTAAGGCTGCCAAAGCAATGGCGATGAGCAGCGCCCAGTGGTCTGAAACCTTTGAGGTTAGCGCGTCGGCTTCGTGAAAAACCACAAAAATGCCTGCACCGAGCATCGAGGCGAGCCCGATGGCAACGGCAAGGCCTAGCCCAATCTGGTTTTGCTTGGGTGTGGTTGTCGAAGACATCCGTGAAAATTAAGCGTGGCCAGGGAACAGCGAGTTAACCGAGTCGTCGTCGAACACAGCGTGAATCGCCTTGGCAATTAGTGGTGCGATTGACATGACGGTGAGCTTGTCGAACTGCTTGTCTGGAGTGATTGGCAAAGTGTTAGTGACGATAACTTCGTCAACCTCAGGGCCGCTCAAACGCTCAACGGCTGGCTTTGAAAAGACTGCGTGGGTGGCAGCAACGATAACACGGCCGGCACCGTTTTCTTTGAGTGCTCGCGCTGCAGCAACGATTGTGCCAGCGGTGTCGATCATGTCGTCAACCAAAAGGCAGGTGCGGCCGCGAACGTCGCCGACCAGTTCGTGCACAGAAACCTGGTTTGGCACGTTTGGGTCGCGACGCTTGTGGATGATTGCCAAAGGTGCGCCGAGACGCTCGGCCCAAATGTCAGCCACACGCACGCGACCTGAGTCTGGTGAGACCACTGTTAGCGGCTCGTGGCCCCAACGTTTGGCAACATAGTCGGCAAGCTCTGGCAAAGCCCAAAGGTGGTCAACCGGGCCGTCGAAGAAACCCTGAATCTGCGGGGTGTGAAGGTCAACCGACATAAGACGGTTAGCACCAGCAGCCTTATAAAGATCAGCCATTAGGCGAGCCGAGATTGGCTCGCGGCCCTTGTGCTTCTTGTCTTGGCGAGCATAAGGAAAGAACGGGGCAACCACGGTGATGCGCTTAGCACTGGCGCGCTTTAGAGCGTCAACCATCAAGAGTTGTTCCATGATCCAGTTGTTAATCGGTGCTGGGTGAGCCTGAATCACGAAGGCGTCAACACCGCGCACGCTCTCTTCATAACGCACAAAAGTTTCACCGTTGGCAAAGTCATAAGCGGTGGTTGGCACAAGTGAAGTGCCCAGCAGCTCGGCAACCTCGTTGGCAAGTTCAGGGTGGGCGCGACCACTAACCAAAACTAGACGTTTTGAGTTATTCGCTTTGATCTCCATGGGGTGCCCTTCTTAGTGTTGCGTTGGTGTGTTGCTTGTTGAATCGGTTGAGGCTTGTGCTGCTTGAGCCGCTTCGGCTGCCTCGGCCGCTTTGGCCGATGATGTGCCCGCGCGGTTTTGCTGCACCCAACCCCCAAGGTTGCGCTGCGGTGAAACGTTCATTGCTAGTGCCCCGGCTTCGACGTCTTTGCGAACCACGGTGCCGGCTGCTGTGTAGGCGCCGTCGCCAATGGTGACTGGTGCCACGAAAACATTGTGTGAGCCACTTCGCACGCCACGGCCGATGCGGCTGCGGCTTTTGTTCACGCCGTCATAGTTGGCAAAAATGGTGCCTGCGCCAATGTTTGAGTCTTCGCCAATCTCAGCGTCGCCAACATAGCTGAGGTGCGGCACTTTGCTGCCGGCACCGATAATCGCGTTCTTCGTTTCGACGAACGTGCCGATCTTGCCGTCAGCACCGAGGTCGGTGCCCGGGCGCAGATAAGCAAACGGACCAACCGTTGCATCGTCACCGATGCGCGAGTTTGTGACATGAGATTTGACTACGGATGCCCGTTGCCCAACCGCACTATCGACCAACCAAACCTCTGGGCCTACCGTTGCGCCCGCACCAATCGAGCTGATGCCCTTGAGGTGGGTGCCTGGCAAAAGTGTCACGTCTTCGGCTAGCTGCACGGTCACGTCAATGTAAGTTGTGGCTGGGTCAACGATTGTTACCCCAGCTCGCTGCCAAGCTTCGCAAATGCGATAGTTCAGCTCAGTGGCAACTTCGCTCAACTGCACGCGGTCGTTGATGCCGGCGACAAGCCATTCATCTTCGATGGCAATGGCTTGAACTTTGCCACCCTCGCGCAAGATTTCGGCGGCAGCATCGGTTAGATATTTTTCACCCTGAGCATTGTGGGTGCCGACTTTGGAAAGAGCCGAACGAAGGGCGCTGGCATCGAAGACATAGACGCCGGCATTGACCTCGTCGATTTCGAGCTGGCTTGCCGAAGCATCGCGCTGTTCAACGATTTCGATGAACTCGCCGTCGTTGCTTCGCAAAATGCGGCCGTAGCCGTTTGGGTCTTCTAAGAAGGTGGTGAGCAGGGTTGCAGCTAGCCCGCCAGCCAAGTGGGTTTCAAGCAGGGCTTCAATCGTTGGCACATCGAGCAGTGGCACATCGCCGCTGGTCACAACAACTGCGCCTTCAAAGTCAGCAGGCAGTGCCTCGAGGCCGCATTCAACGGCGCGACCGGTGCCGGCGATTTCATCTTGCTCAGCGATCTTGGCTAACGGAAAAAACGCTTGAACATATTCACCAATAAGTTCTTTTTGGTGGCGAATCACAGCAACAACGTGGGCTGCATCAAGAGCACTAGCGGTGTGAAGTGCGTGGCCAAGCAGCGGAATGCCAGCGATTTCGTGCATCACTTTAGGTTTAGCCGAGCGCATGCGCGTGCCTTGACCGGCCGCCAGAACGACCACAGCAAGGTGTTTCTCTGGCATCGCGCTCCTACTTTTTTTGTCTTGCTGGCCTACCAGGATTCGAACCTAGACAAGCGCCTCCAAAGGGCGCGGTGCTGCCGTTACACCATAGGCCACCGTGCCCGAGCTGGTCGAGACCAGCCTGAGCACGTTCTAAGTCTGCCATAAGTTGGCAGCCCTAAACGGTTTTTTGCAGGGTTTTGTGAAGCGAAACTAGCTGAGCAGGTCGGTAGTTTCGAGCCATTCCAACTCGAGCGCTTCACGCTTATCGTTGAACGCTTGTTGCTGTGCGACTAGCGTTGCCAGACCTTCAAAATCACTCTGGTCAAAAGTTGCCATTTTGAGATGAAGTGCGGCTTCATCGGCGCTGATTTTTTCGAGGATTCTCTCAACGCGCGCCAAGTTCTTCTCAGCTTCGCGCCTTGCTGCGCTGC
>CANFKN010000091.1 GCA_947447385.1 Microbacteriaceae bacterium | reverse complement strand
CCAAATCGTGGTGATGACCACTGAAGTGCTTCGAAACATGATCTATGCGAACTCTGAGAGCCTCATAAAGCTCGGATACGTGGTCATGGACGAAGTTCACTATTTAGCCGACAGGTTTCGCGGTGCGGTGTGGGAAGAAGTGATTCTGCACCTACCTCGCGACGTGAAAATCGTTTCGCTAAGCGCAACGGTTTCAAATGCCGAGGAGTTTGGCGCTTGGCTCGATGAAGTGCGTGGCGACACCGCAATCATCGTCTCTGAACACCGCCCAGTGCCACTTAACCAACACGTTCTTTTTGGTGAAGAAATGCTCGACCTCTTCGGCAACGCGCCAGGCGTGGTCAACCCTGAACTTGTCGAAAAACACCAAACCAAAATGCGCCAACAGGTGAGCCGCCCGAACGGCGGCCGTGGCGGCAAAGGCAATAAGGGTGGATACCGCCCGCACCAGGCAAAAGGTGGCAGCCGCGGCTTTGACGGCCCTCGGGTCGAACGCTTGAGCAAACCAGAAATGGTTGAGATTCTTGAAGAAGAAGACATGCTGCCGGCTATCTTTTTCGTCTTTTCGCGCGCTGGTTGTGAGGCGGCGGTTCGAGCCTGTGCGCACAGCTCGATTCGTTTGACAACGCAAGATGATCGCAATGAGATTAGACGCATTGTTGAAGAAAAAGTTCGCAACATTCCCGATGAAGACCTCTCAGCACTCGGTTATTTCGAGTGGTTAAGTGGCCTCGAAAGGGGAGTGGCAGCGCACCACGCAGGCATGCTGCCAGCCTTTAAAGACGTGGTTGAGTTTCTCTTTTTAAAGCGCCTCGTCAAGGTTGTCTTTGCCACCGAAACCCTAGCCCTCGGCATTAACATGCCGGCGAGAACCGTGGTTCTCGAGAGGCTCGATAAATATAACGGTGAGGGCCGCGTTCAGATCACTCCGGGGGAGTACACCCAGCTAACCGGTCGCGCTGGTCGTCGCGGAATCGACACCCAAGGCCACTCGGTGATTCAGTGGTCAGGCAACCTCGACCCAAACATCGTGGCTGGTTTGGCCAGCAAGCGCACCTACCCGCTAGTGAGCCCGTTCAGGCCGACCTACAACATGTCGGTCAACCTTGTGGCGGCTTTTGGTCGCGAGCGCGCCCGTGAGGTGCTTGAAACCTCTTTTGCGCAATTTCAAGCTGACCGCTCGGTGGTTGGCCTAGCTAGAGGCATTCGTGACCGTGAGGCGTCACTCGCGGGCTTTGAAGAGTCGATGCAGTGTCACTTGGGTGATTTTGCCGAATATGCGGCAATGCGCCGTGAAATCAGTGATTTAGAGCGCGTTTTAGCCTCGGGTTATGTGCGTCAACAACGCGGCAAAGACCTTCGCCAAACCAAAGGTCGAGCTGCCCAAGAAGAACAGTTGGCCTCACTCAAACGTCGAGTCAAGTCACACCCTTGCAACGCCTGCCCAGAGCGCGAGGCCCACTCGCGTTGGGGCGAGCGCTGGCACAAGCTGCGTCGCGAAACCGATGCCATCATCGATCAGATCGAAGGCCGCACCAACCAGGTTGCCAGGGTCTTTGACCGAATCTGTTCGCTGTTGGTCGACTTGGAATATCTCACCAGAGATGCCGAAGAAGAACTCGAAATTACTGATTTTGGCTCAAAACTTGCGCGAATCTATGGCGAGCGCGATCTGCTAATCGCCGAAGCTTTGCGTCACGGTGTCTGGTCAAAACTTGACCCTGCAAGTTTTGCCGCCATGGCAGCAGCACTGGTTTATGAAGCCCGTCGTGACGACAGCGAAATGCAACCGCAGGTTCCTAAGGGGTTCTTTATTTCGGCGGCCGAAGAGACCGAAGACCTCTGGCACGACCTTGACATGATGAGCCGCCAGCACAAATTGCCTCAGACACCGCCGCTTGACTTTAGCTTGGCCATGCCCATCTATCGTTGGGCAAGCGGTGCGCGCCTTGACACGGTTTTAGGCATGGCCGATCTTTTGCCAGGCGATTTCATTCGCTGGTCAAAGCAAATCATCGACCTGCTCGACCAGATTGCTAGCGTTGCCGAGGCACCAGTTTCAACAACCGCGAAGGCTGCGGTTGACAAAGTTAAGCGTGGAATCGTGGCGTATTCGTATTATGGCTAAGCGTTTCAAACTGCCGGGCATTTATAGCTTGCCGGCGCGATTGCTTTGGGCGATTCTCGGTGGCGGGCTCGCTAGTTTGGCTTGGCCTACCGATGGGTTGTGGCTAGCAATCTTTTTCGCACTGCCGTTACTTTGGTTCTCAATTCGCCACCTGCGGTTTTGGCCGGCGCTTGGCATAGGTTTGGTTGGCGGTTTCGCTTTCTATTGCATTCAGTTGCCGTGGTTGAGCATTTATCTGGGCCCAGCACCGTGGCTATCACTTTCATTGCTCGAGGCCATCATTTTCTCGGCGGGAATGGCAATGACCGCAGTGGTTTGGCCACTCGTTGAAAGATTTGGCCTGCTTGCAACCGCAGCCACGTTCGCTATGTTCTGGAGCGCCCGCGAGTGGGCTTCGACCCATGTGCCTTATGGCGGTTTTCCGTGGTCAACACTTTCGCAAACTCAGAGCGAGTCACCGCTAGCTAAGTGGGTTTTCTGGGGTGGCTTTGAGTTGCTGAGTTTTGTGGTTTCCTTCATCGCGGCGATTGTGCTGCTAACGGTTTTGCGCCTGCCAAACGCCCTGCTCAGTTTTAAAACGAGGCTGCGCTCCGCCTTGGTCAACCTTGCAGTCATAGCTGTTTGCTTTGCGATTCCGTTGGCCACGCTGCCGCCTACGAATGCCGAAGCCGGCAGCTACACGTTGGCTGCGGTTCAAGGCAATGCCAACGCAGGGCTGTTTAGCAACGTGGTGCCGGGCGGCATTCTCGACAAACACGTGGCTGCGACCAACGGTTTGACAGACCTATTGGAGCAGCGGGGAAGTGGTGCGGCGAAGCCATCCGTGATTATTTGGCCTGAAAATGCTGCCGATTTGAGCCCGCTTTATTCTGCCGCTGCGGCTGCCAAGGTGCGTGGAGTGCTCGAAAAGTTCAAACTGCCGATGATTTTGGGCACATACCGCTTCGATGATTCAAATAATGTCTATAACACCAGCTTGTATTTTGATAAAGATGGCTCTTTGCTGGGCACATATGACAAGCAGAAGCCGGTGCCATTTGCCGAATATGTTCCCGATCGTGACTTTTGGTATTCACTGGCGCCTGATCTGATTGGTTTAATTTCTCACGGCTATTCGGCGGGCAGCAAAGATGGCATTTTCACGTCAAACGGAGCCAAACTTGGCATCGAGATTTGCTTTGAGATTGCCATTGGTGAGGTCAGCCACAGCCTGATGAGCCACGGCGCGCAGGTATTGATCGTGCAGACCAACTCTTCTGACTTTGGCCACAGCGCTGAGATGTATCAACAGGCCGCCTATGCCAAGCTTCGGGCGATTGAAACTGGGCGCGCCCTGGTTAGCGCGTCAACCGTTGGGGTGTCGGCTATCTATGCGCCCGATGGTTCTGTTATTGACTCGATTGCTAGCTTTGAACCTGGTGTGATGGTGCAAACCGTGCCGCTTCGAACCTCGCAGACGCCGGCGTTTTGGTCAGGCCCGGTACTAACCGCGGGATTCAATTTGGGTGCTTTGCTCTTGTTTGCGCTAGCGTTGCTTCTTGGGGCGCGCAGGCGTTTCTCTGCAAAAAAGTTAGAAAGCAAGATTTGAAAACTCTGATTATTGTTCCTACCTACAACGAGATCGAAAACCTCCCGATCATCGTAGAAGGCATCTTGAAGCACGCGCCAGAGGTCAACATTCTTGTCGCTGACGACGGCAGCCCTGATGGCACCGGCGCTCTGGCAGACAAACTTGCGGCTAGCGATGCGCGAGTAAACGTTATGCACCGCACCGAAAAAGCTGGCTTGGGCGCCGCCTATTTGGCCGGTTTTGCCTGGGGCACCGAACGTGGTTACGAAATCATGGTTGAAATGGATGCTGACGGCAGTCACCGCCCAGAAGACCTACCCGCGCTATTGAATGCCGCTCAAACTGCAGACTTGGCCATTGGTTCGCGCTGGGTCAAAGGTGGCAGTGTTGTTAACTGGCCTTTGTCACGAAAGTTTATTTCGCGTTCGGGCAACACCTATGCCAACATCATGTTGCGCAGTGGCATTCGAGACATGACTGCCGGTTTTAGGGCTTATAAGACCAGCTTTTTGAACAGCCTCGACCTAGCGGGCGTTGCAGCTCGCGGCTATGGTTTTCAAGTTGAGATGGCTTGGCGCTCAAAACGTGCCGGCGCAACCATCGTTGAAGTGCCGATCACTTTTGTTGAGCGAATTCACGGCGAATCAAAAATGAGTTCGAGCATCGTTGTTGAAGCCCTTTGGCTTGTCACCAAATGGGGCTTGGGCTTTCGAAAGTAGCCTAAGAAAAAGCTTTAGATCGCGGCTTGTTTAGCGGCAGCGGCCTCTTCAGCACGAATGCGACGAGCGCGAACTTCAACCAAACGCTCTTCAAGAATTTCTTCAAGCTCTTCGCGCGTGCGGCGCTCTAGAAGCATCTCCCAGTGAGTGCGAGCAACCTTTTCTTCGGCTGCATCAAAAATCACGTCAGCGCCGTCGGCCTGCAAAATAGCTACCGCTGAACATTGCTTGCACGTCCAGGTGTTCGGAACCTCAGCGTCTGCAGAAAAAACCATCTCGGTGAGGTGCTTCTTTGGGCAAACAAACTTGTGCTTGTTGCGAGCGCTGAAAACCACGCCAACTTCGCTCTCATAGCTTTGAGAGCCTAGGCGCATTCCGCGCATCGATTGCTGAGCCATTGTGGGTTCCTTTCACAAGCGAGCCGGGCAAACTAATAAAAGTCATAACTCGCGATTGGTTAGAACAACAAACGGCTGGGCGTTTTTGTTCCCTGTTTAGAAAGGTTTTTCAGTTGAAACGACGAAACCGATCGACCACTTCGACAGCCAAGTCAGCCCGGTCGGTTACGAGACCATCGGCACCGAGACGCAAGAGTTCGAGCATCTGTTCGGGGTCATTGATAGTCCAATAGTGCAGTTCGAGACCGGCATCGTGCATGGCTTTCATGAACTTTGCAGAGATAAAGTTCAACTTGCCCGAGTGGGTTGGAATCTGCAGCGCGTTGAGATCAGATGCTAATCTCGCAATGGCTTTGGTGTTGCCCAACTTGGCAGCAAGCCACAGTCGCAAAACGGTCAGCGAGCCAGCCGAAGTGACCATGGGGCGACTGACCTTGCTGAGGGCCTTGAGACGACGAGCGTCGCTGAAACCGGCAACGAGAATGCGCTCGTGAGCGCCGAGCTCTTCAATAATTCGAACGGCCGGTTCGATTACCCCCGAAACTTTGAAATCTAGATTGAACTTTGCCTCAGGCAGTGCAATCAGCGCTTCACGAAGCGTGGGAATTCGGGCTCCAAACTCTAGAGTCACCTTTTGCAACTCGGCCAAAGTAAGGTCGCGAACTTTTCGCTTGACACCGGCAACGCGCAAAAGGTCATCGTCGTGAAAAAGCACAGCTACACCATCTTTAGTGACCTGCAAATCTGATTCGATGAGCGCAGCACCGGCATCTTGAGCCGTAATAAAGGCCTGAATCGAGTTTTCGTCGATGCTTGGAGTAACAACCTCACCAACCCTGACCCTAGAACCGACGAAACTCAGCCCGCGGTGCGCCAAAACGCGTGGTTTTGGTCCGCTAAAAAAGCCGTTT
>CANFKN010000090.1 GCA_947447385.1 Microbacteriaceae bacterium | reverse complement strand
GGTCATCGTCTGCCAACCAGTAGGTTCTCTTGAAGATCTTTCGGTGCAAATAACCAACGCGCTATCAAGCGCTTTGAGTCGCACGACGGGTCAGACGCGTTTTCATGCAGACAAGGGATGGATTTTGCCGGCCGACGCCCAGGCCGACGCCCAGGCCGACGCCGAAGCCGACGCCCAAGCCGACGATAGTCTCATCGGTAGTGTTCCGACCCAAGCCAAAGCTAAAAGGGCAGCGAAGTTCAAGGGGCTTCGCGGTTCAGGCTTGATCGCCTTGACGCTCGCCGTGGCAACGTGCGTGACTCTATCTTTTCTTGACCCAAATGACTTTAAACCGAGCAACACTGGCCTCGAACGTGCGGTGACCACCGAGGGGAACTCCACGACCGGCAACTCAATACATGTGCCCGAAACGCAAGATCTTGGCGAAGCGCACAACATGCTTGACGCTTCGACTATTAATGATTTAGTGAATTCAAAGGCACAGAATGTGAGAACGATTGTTCAGACCAAATTTTCCCTGAAGCGATTGCTCGGCAATAGCGGTTGGCCTATTTCGTTCGCCGAAACCATCAGTCTCGGTGGCGTGACTCATCTCGTGATTGAAACCAAGAGCACCGGGCAAATGTTTGCCATTGACTTCGAGAAGATAAATGGGTTTTACGCGCTTGCGACAATTCGAGAGCTTAAATGATGAATCACCCGGCAATCACCGGGCGATTCATCACTTAGAACCTTTTAGGTTAGATGCCTAGAACTGAACCGAAGTCTGCTGTCTCGAGGCGGTTTTTAACGTCAACCAAGAAACGACTTGCGTCGGCACCGTCAACGAGACGGTGGTCATATGAAAGAGCCAAATAAACCATGCTGCGAATTGCAATCGCTTCGCTACCATCGGCAGCGGTGATTACGGCTGGGCGCTTACTAACGATGCCAGTGCCTAGAATGGCAACCTGAGGCAAGAACACAACGGGTGTGTCAAATAGGGCACCTCTTGAGCCAGTGTTAGTGAGCGTGAACGTTCCGCCACCAAGCTCGTCTGGCTTGAGTTTGTTTTCACGAGTGCGGCTCGCAAGGTCTGCGATTTGCTGAGAAATTTGAGCAATTGTCAAAGTTGAAGCGTCGCGAATAACTGGAGTCAACAGTCCACGCTCTGTGTCAACTGCAAAACTAATGTTCTCGGTTGCGTGGTAGTTGATGGTTTCACCCTCGATGCTCGCGTTGAGCTTAGGGTGCACTCGAAGTGCTTCGGCTGCTGCCAAGGCGAAGAATGGCATGAAGTTCAGCTTGCCACCGGTTTTCGCAACGAACTGAGCCTGAACCTGCTGGCGAAGCTGGGCAATTTTCGTGACGTCAACTTCAACTACGGTGGTTAGCTGTGCAGTTTGCTGCATCGAAGCAACAGCACGCTCTGCTAGCACTTTACGCAGGCGACTCATGGTCTCGGTCGTGCCTCGCAGCGCCGAATCAGCGGCAGCAACGTGTGCTGTGGTTACTGCAGGCGCAACGCTTGTGGCTGCCGCAAGAACGTCATCTTTACGAATGCGCCCACCAACTCCGGTGCCAGCAACAGTGGTCAGATCAATGCCTGATTCGCTTGCGAGCTTGCGCACTAGGGGAGTGACGTATCCAGCGTCGCTACTTGAAGCTGCCGGAGCTAATACAGGAGCAGCGGCTGGCGCTGGTGCAACCGGAGCTGCGGCGACAATCGGTGCTGGTGGAACATATGAGATTGGAGCAGGTGTCGAAACAGGAGCCTGAGCGGCTGCTGCCACAACGGGTGCAGAAACGACGGGTGCAGAAACGACTGGTGCGACTGCTGCAGGTGCTTCATATGCTGGTGTCGCAGGTGCTGGTGCAACTTCTGCTGCTGGTGCCGGCGCTGCTGGAGCCGCTGCCCCAGAACCATCGCCGATAACCACGAGAACAGCACCAACTTCAACGGTCTCGTCTTCTTGAACCAAGATCTGCTCGATAACTCCAGCAACAGGTGAGGGAATCTCAGTGTCAACCTTGTCGGTCGAAACTTCTACCAGCGGCTCGTCAACCGCAACGGTGTCGCCGACTTTCTTTAGCCAGCGGGTTACGGTGCCTTCGGTTACGCTTTCGCCGAGAGCTGGAAGGGTTACGTTTTGACTCATGTGCTTGTTACTCCTGGTTGTGACTAAAAAATTAAGCGTGTGCGTGAAGTGGCTTGCCGGCCAAGGCCAAGTGAGCCTCGCCAATTGCTTCGTTCATGGTTGGGTGTGCGTGAATCAAAGTTGCGACATCCTCCGGGTAAGCCTCCCAGTTGACAATGAGTTGTGCCTCACCGATTTGCTCACCAACTCGTGAGCCAATCATGTGCACACCGATTACCGGGCCATTGTTGCGTCGAACCAACTTGATAAAGCCAGCTGTTCCAAGAATCTGGCTCTTGCCGTTGCCACCCAGGTTGTATTCATAAGTTGAGATGTTCTCGGCACCATAGGTCTCGGCTGCCTTTGCCTCAGAAAGTCCTACTGATGCTACCTCTGGCTCGCAGTAGGTGACCTTAGGAATTCCTGTTTCGTCAATTGCGACAGGGTTCAAACCAGCGATTTCTTCGGCAATGAAGATGCCCTGCTGAAAACCGCGGTGCGCAAGCTGAAGACCAGGCACGATGTCGCCAGCAGCATAAACTCCAGGCAAGTTTGTCTGGAGTCGGTCGTTGGTCAGTACGAATCCGCGATCCATGTTGACGCCCTGCTCTTCATAGCCCAAGCCAGCGGTGTTTGGGCCGCGACCAACTGCGACAAGAAGAAGTTCGGCCTCAAGCTTGGTGCCGTCTTCTAGAGAAACGACAACACCGTGCTCACTCTGTTCAACGCCAGAGAAGCGCACACCGAGCTTGAAATCGATACCGCGCTTGCGGAAAGCTCGCTCCAAGCCCTTGCTTACGGCTTCATCCTCGTTAGGAACCAAGTGAGACAATCCTTCGACGATTGTTACTTCTGTGCCGAAAGACTTCCAGATAGAAGCGAACTCAACGCCGATTACGCCGCCGCCGAGCACGATTGCCTTGTTTGGAACAAAGTTGAGTTGCAGTGCGTGCTCTGAAGTGATTACGCGGCCACCAATCTGAAGACCAGGTAGCGAGCGAGAATACGAACCCGAAGCCAGAACTACGTTCACACCTGTGTAGTTATCATCGCCAACTTGAATGGTCTTAGGGCCTACCATTCGGCCCTCACCGGCAACTACCGTGATGTTCTTTGACGCAACTAGGCCGCTGAGACCCTTGTAAAGACGATCAACGATTCCGTCGCGATACTTGTTCACAGCAGGCATGTCGATGCCGACTAGGTTGGCACTAACACCGAAGTTCGCGGCCTCGCGAGTGACGTCGGCAACCTCCGCTGAGTGCAATAGAGCCTTAGTTGGAATACAACCGCGGTGAAGACAGGTTCCACCAAGCTTGTCTTTCTCAATAAGGGCAACGCTCTTGCCTAGTTGAGCCGAACGAAGAGCGGCTGCATAGCCACCGCTTCCTCCGCCGAGAATAACGACATCAAAATTGTGGTCAGCCACGAATTTCTCCCTTTATTTTTGCAAAAAACCCAGTCTCAACTTTACTACCGTTAGGTCAGTCGAAACCCCATTAGCCATTGGTGGCGTTACATTGCCTCGGCTAAACCAACAAGTGTTCTAATAACTGCGCCAGTGCCACCCTTTGGAGTGAAACCGAAAGCAGAACCCTCATTGTTCGCTACGCCAGCGATGTCGAGGTGCGCCCAGGCCAAAGGTGAGCCGTCAGCTGATTCACCGATGAATTCGCTTAGAAACCAAGCACCCAAGATCGTTCCACCACTGGCACCAAATTTCGCGTTGGCTTGATCTGCGATGTCAGAAGACAAGCTTTGCTTTAGCTCAAGTGGCATAGGAAGCACCCAAACCGGCTCACTAGCCTTTGCTGCAGCATCTTCAACGCTAATCACGCCTGTCGCATTGCCAAGGAGCCCGGCAGTTCGGTCGCCAAGCGCAACAGTAACGGCGCCGGTAAGAGTGGCGACATCGACAATCAAATCAGGTTTCGACTCACTTGCAAGTGAGAGGCCATCAGCCAAAACGAGTCGACCTTCGGCATCTGTATTGATGACCTCTGCCGTCTTGCCGTTGCGAAACTTGATCACGTCGTTGGGTCTGGTAGCTGAACCAGAAGGCATGTTCTCTGCAATGCACATGTAGGCATCAACATTGAGCTTGATGCCAAGCTCGGCAATTGCGAGAATCGCGTGCAACACGACTGCAGAGCCAGTCATGTCATATTTCATACCGAGCATCGAACCAGCAGGCTTTAGGCTCAAACCACCTGTGTCAAACGTGATTCCCTTGCCAACAAGGGCCAGGTTCTTTTTTGCAGCCTTCGGCCTATACTTCAGGTGAACCAGACGAGGACCATGTTTGGCGCCAGCCCCAACCGACAAAATTCCACCGAAACGACCGGCCTCAAGGGCTTTTTCATCATAAATTTTCACTTCTACAGAATCTAACTTCTTCGCAGCTTTTTCGGCTGCCTTGGCGAGATCTGAAGGGTGCAGGTGATTCGCCGGAAGATTCGTCAAGTCGCGGGTTTCATGAACGGCAAGCGCCAGAATCATCGCGCGATCCAGCGCAGCCTTAGAAACTTTGGTCTTGGCAATCACAGTGATGTTTTTTAGTTTGAACGTTGATTTAGCTGTCTTGAAAGTTGTTGGCTCGTAAGCTCCAAGTAATAAGCCTTCAGCTAGCTCGATCAATGCGTCTTCGTCTTCTAGACCGAGGTCAACGAAGATTGATTCACTGGTGCTGAGCTTTCGTGCGATAGCTCCACCGATTTCGCGCCATCCGGCCGAAAAACTTGCAAACGAATTTGCCTTGGTCGTGGTGCCAACTATTGCAACCAGAACTTGCCCAGCATCCGAGCCTTCAATGAGAACTTTGGTGACAGCCTCCGATTCTGCAGAGGCGCCGACAGCAGAAAAATCAGTCTCAAAAGCGCCTTGGGTCAGCGTGGTGGAAGAAAAGTCGGTCTTGTTTAGTTGAACTCTTTCGTCGCTCTGCGCGGCGGCGAGCACCAGAACTCCATCTTTCGAAAGCTTTGGTGCTGAAACAATTTTTAGCTTTGGCAATGTCATAGCTCAATGCTAGACCCGCTGGAATAGGATGTTCACATGTCTGAATCGGGATCACTCTTCACAGTTACTGACCTCGACATTGATATTCCACTTGGAATGCACTTGATTGCAAGCCTCAACGGGTTCACCGACGCCGGTTCGACTATTTCGCAAGTTAGCGACAACATTTTTGCAAATTTCGAACACCACCTTTTAGTCGAATTCAATAACGACGAATTACTCGACTATCGTGCGCGTCGCCCAATCATGTATTTCGAAAAAGACCACATCGCTGACTACGAGCCCGCGACACTTGGAATTTTCTTGGTTTATGACGAAGCCCGCCAGCCGTTCCTTTTTTTGCACGGATACGAACCAGATTTTCGTTGGGAATCGTTCATTGACGCTTTGCTCACCATCATCGATTTGTTCGGTGTGAGCCAGGTCAGCTGGGTTCACTCGATTCCTTTTCCTATTCCGCACACCAGACCAATCGGGGTAACCGTTTCTGGCAATCGCCGCGATCTGATCGACTCAACTTCTGAGTGGAAACCCCAGACGCAGGTGCCAGGCAATGTTTTGCACCTACTGGAATATCGGGGTTCGAGCTCAGGGT
>CANFKN010000089.1 GCA_947447385.1 Microbacteriaceae bacterium | reverse complement strand
TTGCGTCTTGGTTCATGTATCTAGTTTGGCAGGGGTCGCGGGCGCGACTGCCTCACGAAACATTCTCGAAACAATTGCTTTACAAACGCGAAAAATGGGAGCCCACCGAAGTGAGCTCCCATCCTTAGCTAATAAGTTGCTTTAGACGTGTGCGCCGCCGAATGCGTAGGCCTCTTCACCGTGAACAACGGTGTCAATGCCAGCAATCTCGTCTTCTGCCTTCACGCGGAATCCCATGGTCTTTTCAACTGCGAAGCCGATGATCAACGCACCGATGAATGAGTAGAGAAGAACAGCGCCGGCTCCGATTGCCTGTGCGCCCAGCTGGTTCCAGCTGCCTGAGTCAAGAACACCGATGCCACGGCCGAACACACCGATGAACAGGGTGCCGAAGATGCCGCCAACTAGGTGGATGCCCACAACGTCGAGTGAGTCGTCAAAGCCAAGTGCAAACTTGAGGTCAACAGCAAGCGCGCAGAGTGCACCAGCGATTAGACCTAGTAGCAGACCCCAGCCTGGGTTCAAGATGTCACAGGCAGGTGTGATTGCAACTAGACCAGCAACTGCACCAGATGCTGCGCCGATAGAGGTTGCCTTGCCGTGCTTGATCTTTTCGATGATCAACCAACCGAGCATCGCTGCGGCCGGAGCTGAGAGAGTGTTCAAGAAAGCAATGGAAGCAATGCCGTCGGCTGCTAGCTCTGAGCCAGCGTTGAAACCGAACCAACCGAACCACAAAAGGCCAGCGCCTAGAAGAGTTAGTGGAACGTTGTGTGGCTGGGTGATGCCCTTGCTGAAGCCGAAGCGCTTGCCAAGAACGATGGCTAGTGCAAGACCGGCAGCACCTGCGTTGATGTGAACAGCTGTTCCACCTGCGAAGTCGTGAACGCCAAGGTTGTAAACAATCCAACCACCGTCGATGACTTTAAGATCCTTGTCAAGGGTGAAGTTGAAGACCCAGTTTGCAACTGGAAAATAGACCAAAGTCGCCCAAACGCCAGCGAAGACCATCCATGCGCCGAACTTGGCGCGGTCTGCGATTGCACCCGAGATAAGCGCAACGGTGATGATTGCGAACACTGCCTGAAAAGCAACGAATGCTAGGTCAGGGTGGCCTGAGGTCATTGCAGCTGGGTCACCTAGTGCGTTGCTGACCTGAGAGTCAAGGAACAGTGAGCCGGTGTCAATGCCGAACCAACCATCGATGCCAACGAACTTGCCAACACCATCGTTCGAGAACGAAATCGCGTAACCATAGATAACCCAGAGCACGCCAACAAGACCCATCGAGCCAAAGCTCAACATCATCATGCTTACAACGCTCTTGGCCTTAACCATGCCGCCATAGAAAAATGCCAGACCGGGGGTCATGAGCAAAACAAGTGCAGCTGAAATCAAAATGAAACCAGTGTTTCCTTGATCCATTTGTCTACCTCTCTCAAATAAATAACCACGCCGGTATTGGCGCTAGCAATAGTTTGCTTTGCAAAAGTTTCGGGAATGGTGCCCCAAATGTTTCGGGATTGTAAAACATCAGCTACCTCCCGCTCGAGGCAAGCTCAAGATTGTCACCTTGCATGTGCAAGTATGGGCAGGTGAGATTTTTCAAGGATGAACGCGTTGGCGCGTCATTTATGCTGCTCGCAGCATGTTTAGGTTTTGCACTTCAAAACACCGGAGCCCTCGGTGCAGATTTTCTTGCTCTTCGTCTTGAATTGTGGCCTTTGGTGTCTCAGGTTGGAATGGCATTGTTCTTCGCTCTTATCGGTTTCGAACTGAGGAACGAATTTTCAAGCGGTCTTTTTCAAAACCCGAGAACCATCATTGTTCCCGCATTTGGTGCTCTGATAGGCGTAGTGATTCCCGCGATTGTCTATGTGACGTTGTCACTCTTTGCCGGGGCGAGCAGCCAAATAACTGCGGCCTGGCCTATGGTTACTGCGACTGACGTTAGCTTCGCCCTGATGGCCTTTAGTTTGCTCGCCAAAGGTCTGCCAGGTTCACTTAGAGCTTTTCTTTTAAGCTTTGCCGTTATCGACGACATCTTTGCAACGCTGGCACTAGCAATTGGGTTTGCTCGGCCTGATGCACTCACCCCGCTGATTTCGACAACAGCAGCAATGGCGTTGGCCTTTGCCCTGAAGGCCAAGCAGGTTAGAAGGGTTATTCGTTACCTAAGCCCGTTCGTTGCCTTTATTGTGCTGCCGATCTTTGCATTCTTCGCGATGCAGGTGGCATTCAGTGCAGAAACATTTTTTGTTGGCTCGGGAGCCATTCTCGTCGCGCTAATTGCCACAAGGCCTTTCACAAAGTGGGCAGGTGTATTTCTGGGCTCTGTGATTGCCAACCGAATGCTCTCTAAAGACGCCCGACTATCACTAACCACATTGGACTTCGCACGCGTGGCTAGCCTTGCGGGAATAGGTTTTACGGTCTCACTATTGGCTGCCGACCTGGCCTTTGGTTCAGAGTCGTCATTGTTTGCCTCTGCGGCTTCGCTGACTGTTTTGGCCTCGCTGGTTGCCGCGGCATTCGCTGCTATAGCTCTGAAAGTGCGCCGAGTCGCGAAATAGCTCGCAGATATTTCTTTCGATATGCGCCGCCAAGCATCTCTTCTGAGAAACATGCCGTCAGTGGAATGCCAGTTGCTCGAAGTGCAACCTTATTTTCATAGAGACGATCAACCAATGCCACCCATCGCAGCGCGGCGACCTGATCATGCAGCAAGAAAGCATCTTTAATGGCCAATGCGTTGACGCTATCGAGCAGTTGCAAATAGCGACTTGGGTGCAATGTGGAAAGGTGCTTTAGCAACAAAGCGAAATCATCAAGCGCTGCCAACGGAGGTTCAAAGCTGGCGATCCATTGCAAAAGTTGTTCATCAGATAGAGCCGTTGCTGAAGATTCAGTTGGGCGGTGACGATAGTCTTCACCATCGACCGTGATGATTGTGAACCTGTCGGCCATTGCGCTAATCTCACGTGCGAAATCGGCTGCAGCGAATCTCCCCTGACCGAGAGCATTGGGTGGCGTGTTAGAAGTTGCTGCAAACTTGACGCCTTTGGGCGCTAACTCGCTTAGCAATCGCGACATCATCATCGTGTCGCCTGGGTCATCTAACTCGAATTCGTCGATGCAAATCAGGTCATATGCCCCGAGTGCTTTGACCGCGTTCGCGAAACCCAAAACGCCAATCAAACCGGTGAAAGCCAAAAAGCTGCCGAAGACCTTTTTGCCCTTGAATGCGTGCCAAGTTGCGGCAAGCAAATGGGTCTTGCCGACGCCAAAACCACCGTCAAGATAAACCCCCGGAGAATTCTTGAGTTGCTTGGTCGTGGCGGCATCCAGTCCATGTTTTTTGCCAGTGGCAAAAGTGTGCGCCACACGAACAGCCTGAGCTTGAGAATCGAACCTCGAGTCAGGGATGTAATTGTCGAAGCTAGAGGTTGAAAATTCACGAGGTGGAACCAGTTGCCTGAGCAATTGGTCAACCGAGATTTGAGGGTTGCGACTCACCAGGCTAACGGGAGCAAGCGGCGTGGTTTCCAATTATTACCTAGCGGTTTGGCGAGAACAAGTCTGTCGAATACCTTTAAGACAAGGCCTAATAAGTCTAATCACCTAACGAAAGCGATTCCCATGTCAGTTGCAATTGACACCACCTCTGCGAAGTTTGCCGAGTATGCCCACCCAGAAGTTCTCGTCAGCACGCAGTGGCTAGCCGATAACCTCAACACACCGGGGCTCGTGATCGTTGAAAGCGACGAAGACGTACTGCTTTATGAAACCGGACACATTCCAAACGCCGTCAAAATCGACTGGCACACCGACCTAAACGACCCAGTAACTCGTGACTATGTTGACGGAGCCGGCTTTGCCGCCCTGCTATCACGCAGCGGCATCAAACGAGATGACACGGTCGTGATTTATGGCGACAAGAGCAACTGGTGGGCGTCATATGCTCTTTGGGTTTTCAAACTTTTCGGTCATGAAGACGTTCGACTTCTAGACGGTGGCCGCGACCTTTGGATTGCCGAGGGCAGAGAACTGACTAAGACTGCGCCAGAAATCGTGCCGACCGAGTATCCGCTTATTGAACGCGATGACACCAAGATTCGCGCCTACCGCGACGATGTTCTTGCACATTTTGGAAACCCACTGATTGACGTGCGCAGCCCAGAAGAATATTCAGGCGAACGCACTCACATGCCTGCTTACCCTGACGAAGGTGCGTTGCGTGGCGGGCACATTCCATCAGCCAAGTCGGTGCCATGGGCTCGTGCAGCGGCCGAAAACCAAACATTCAAAAGCCGCGCTGAGTTAGAGGCTGTTTATCTCGAAGACGGCGCCGGCTTGAAACCGGGCGACAACGTAATCGCCTACTGCCGCATCGGTGAGCGCTCAAGCCACACTTGGTTCGTGCTGAACTACCTGCTTGGGCTTCCTGGTGTTCGAAACTATGACGGCTCGTGGACAGAGTGGGGTTCACTCGTCGGCGTGCCAATCATCAAAGGCACTGAACCTGGCGAGGCACCTGCACCACGTCGCTAGGCAATAAACTTCTGCGAGGATGCCCCGGTCTTGGCCGAAGGCATCCTCGTTTCTTTTGAAGGGTAAATTAGAACAATGAGTTCGAACCAAGAGACCATTCAAGGTCTAATTCAAGACTTTCAAGGAATCGGCATCAAAGATCGCCTTATGCTTCTTCTCGAATTCAGCGAAAACTTGCCAGTCTTGCCACCTCGATATGCTGAACACCCTGACTTGCTCGAGCGCGTCGAAGAGTGCCAGTCACCCATCTTTTTGTTCGTCGAAATCGATGAATCGAAACACGCTCACCTATTCTTTTCAGCCCCCGCAGAGGCACCAACCACTCGTGGGTTCGCTTCGATTTTGCATGAGGTTTTAGACGGGTTGCCTGCCGCAGAGCTTCTACATGTTGACGACGATTTTCCGAATAAACTCGGCCTCGCTGAAGCTGTTTCACCTTTACGACTGAATGGCATGAGAGCCATGTTAGGCCGCATCAAGCGTCAAGTTCGAGAAAAGCTTGCTGCCTAACAACGAAGAGAGCACCTCGCTGCTCGGGCTGTATCAACCATGCACCGGGGTTCGCCTCAATCTGGCAGTTGATTCTGAAGGCTCGGTGGCAGGTGTCACAGGGTCGAGCAATGATGTCAGCAACCAACTCGATCGCACACTTTTAGTTGCTTTGCGAAAACAGTCAGACATCATCGTAACCTCCGGCGCGACAGCCCGAGTTGAAAACCTGAGGGCATCTAAGTACGCTCCCATTGCTGTGCTGTCTGAAAGCGGGCGCCTCGATGGGCTTGAACGACTGCTCACCACCGATGATGCTCTGCCGGTTACCCTTATCGTTCCGACCCCGGTAGCAGCCCAGACTCGGGTTGCGCTTTTGAATGCGCGTCTTTCGGCCAAAGTGGTAGGCCTGCCGAATTTAGAGCCTTCGAGTGTCAGGTTCTTTCTCGAACAAGAGGGCTTCAAGAAGATCTTGCTCGAGGTCGGACCAACGTTGGTGCAGCTTTGGTTGACTGCCGGCGCAATCGATGAAGTTTGCCTAACAACCACTGGGGTTCAGCTACCCTCGGCTGATCGAGTGTCGTATTTGCCGCGTGATTTCGTGTCTAAGGGCTCTCAGAACCTGCTTAGCAGTTTTTACAGTGATGACCAAAAGTCGCGCTTTGAGCGTATTGGTTTAGGTGCTTAGGTAAGTTTTTTGATGA
>CANFKN010000088.1 GCA_947447385.1 Microbacteriaceae bacterium | reverse complement strand
TCAGGCAAAATCTCTTTAAGGATTTTCTTCAGGCGTGAGCGCTCAGAATCTGGCAACTTGCGAGAGATTCCGGTCATGCTGCCGTTTGGCACATAAACCAAATAACGACCAGGTAGTGAAACCTGAGAAGTGAGTCGAGCACCCTTTTGGCCAACTGGGTCTTTGGTAACCTGCACCAAAACCGTGTCACCTGACTTGAGCGCAAGCTCAATTCGACGCGGCTGGTTGGAGTTGGCATCTGCTAGCTCCCAGTCAACCTCGCCAGAGTAAAGAACAGCGTTGCGACCACGGCCGATGTCAACGAAGGCAGCCTCCATTGAAGGCAGCACGTTTTGAACCTTGCCCAGATAAACATTGCCAATAAGAGAAGCGTCTTGGGCCTTAGCAACATAGTGCTCGACCAAAATTCCATCTTCAAGCACGCCAATTTGGATCTTGCCGTCTTTTGAACGAACGGTCATGACGCGGTCAACAGCTTCGCGACGAGCCAAGAATTCAGATTCGGTGATAACGGTGCGACGACGGCCACCATCGCGGCCATCGCGACGACGCTGCTTTTTAGCTTCTAGGCGAGTTGAACCTTTGACACCGCGTGGTTCATTGCTCAGTTCTTTAGGGTCACGAGGAGTGCGCACCTTGACAACCGTGTTGGGTGGCAAGTCGGTTGCTTCAGCAACTTCGCCAGCCCGGCGACGAGAGCGGCGGCGCAAGTGACTGTCGTCATCTGCCGAATCGATGGCGCTATCGCCTGAACGTGAGCGCTTTGAGCTAACTAAAGGGGTAGGTAGGTCTGGTGCTTGAAAGATCAAACTAAAAGGTGCAGCTGCTGGTGCTGTGGTTTCGGTTGACGGTGTTGCCGAACCGTCATCTGCGGCATCAGACTTTGAATCAGATTTAGCAGATTGAGTTCTCGAACGACCTTGGCCACGAGAACCACGTGAGTTTGAGCTGCGCTTATTTCTCGCTGCACCAGGCGCTAAAGCATCGTTTGACTCAACCTCAGCCAAAACCTCAACGGCTGCAACCGATGGCAAATCTGTCGAGCTCTCGCTCGTCTGTGAAGTCTCTTTGGCCGAAGCAGGCTTTTTTGCTCCAGCACGAGATGCTGGGCGACGAGCTGCCGGTTTGCGACTTGTTGACTTATTTTCTGTGCCTTCAGCGTCTTGCGAATTTTCGCGTGCGCCAGACTGATCTTCGTTCACCATTACGGTGCGCTCCATACTGCCAGTGCAACAGCCCACACCTCTGTTGCCGCGGCATAAATCTCTGTGTTGCAAACACTTGTTTGCAACTAAAACTTTGCAGGCAATCTGCTTTGACCAAGCCCCAAAATGTTGGGTGCGCTGCCCTTCGGGTCTTATGCATACTTGGTGGATTCCCGCCAAAACTTTTCAGAACAATCGGTGTGGTCGAAATGTTCTTGCTTCAAGTATGGCACTTTTGCGGCTAATTGTCAGTTAGCAGCACGCGAGAAAGCAATGTCGCGTGGCAGAATAAAGAGGTGAATGAAAAAATAATCGCTCCGAAATCTCTTCTTTGGTGGATTCTAACCACAGGCCTAGTTGGCCTATTTGGAGCAGTTTCGCTCACCTATGAACACATTCACCAACAGTTGTTCCCTAACGAATCACTGAGTTGCGACTTCAGCAACGCCATTTCTTGCGGCGCAGTAATGAAGCAAGATCAAGCGCATATTTTTGGTTTTGCCAACTCTTGGATCGGTGTCTTTGGATTCATTCTTGTTGTGGGCTTTGCGATTCTGCAGCTTTTCGCCAAAAAGACCTATTCGAAACAGGTCTGGGTTGCATTTGTTGCCGGGCTTGGATTTGCGGCAACCTTTGTCAGCTTTTTGTTCAGCCAAAGCATGTTCGTGATTCACATCTTGTGCCCATATTGCATGGTGGTCTGGGCTGGAACCATTCCGCTTTTTATTCACGTTCTCTTATGGGCGCGTGCAACCGAACTGTTTGACCTAAAGCCGAAGAGCCTCGCCCGAGCCAAAGCCATTTTTGAATGGTCTTGGGTTATCGCTATCGCTGTCGAGGTCGTAGTTTTCGCTTTTATCTATGTAAGTTTTCTCGACGCGTTTCGCGCACTTATGAATAAGTAGTCAATCGAGCATACGAAAAAGGTCGGTGCCGCTAAAGCAGCACCGACCTTTTTCGTTTTAACTAACGATTAGTTGAACCAAAGTTCGAGTTCACGCTCAGCTGACTCAACTGAGTCACTGCCATGCACGAGGTTCTGCTGAACCTTCAGACCCCAGTCGCGACCAAGGTCACCACGAATTGTTCCAGGCGCAGCGACTGTCGGGTCAGTCGCGCCAGCTAGAGAGCGAAAACCTTCGATAACTCTGTGCCCTTCAAGTTGAATAGCCACGACTGGGCCGCTCAACATAAAGTCAACGAGTGGCTCATAGAACGGCTTGCCTTCGTGCTCTGCATAGTGCTTTGCCAATAGTTCGCGGGTTGGCGTAACTAGGCAAAGTTTTGCGACGGTGTAACCCTTTGCTTCGCAACGCGCGATGATTTCACCGATCAGGTTGCGTTTAACACCATCTGGCTTGATTAGAACTAGTGTGCGATTGCTCATTTTGACTCCTTGCGAGTAACTATTATTTAGAAATTTGACTGTTCTCAAAGGCTATTCGAGCCTTATCGATGGTGAAACCCGCAACCATCGCCCAACCCCAAAGGCCGACGAAAATTACAGAAATGATTACAAAAACCCAACCAGCAGGGTTGGCGAAGGCGAGCACTACAGAGAGCACCAAAGCCAAAGCCTGAACTGCCCATCCGAGTTGGTAGCCACCGCGTTTGCCGAGAACTGCTGGCAATAAAATCGTGAAAATCGCTAGGCCAAGACCGAAACCCCAAACCAGTGCAGGGTCAGCCATTTTTAGACCAAAGGCCACCAATGTGGCGAAAAAGATTACGAACGACTCAAAGGCTAGCGCCATCGAACCAAGAGTTCTTTGGGTAGAAACTTTGCGGCGAACCTGAGGAGCATCTAGCAACTCGGGTTGCAATGGTTCATTCGAACTATTCGTCATTTGAATCCTCTTCTCGTTGAAGCTGCTTCAAAAGGTCGCCGACCAACGTGATCGACCCCGAAGCAACAATCATGCCGTTTTTGGCTTTTGGCAGAACTTGTTTCGCTAACTCTAGAGCGTGCCATGGGTTGGCAGAAACGCGAACTCGGTCGATGCCAAAAATCTCGCCGGCTAGTGCTTCGATGTCGGCCAATGCAATCGCGCGAGGTGAAGATGATTGGGTGACGATAATCTCGCTGACAACCGGTTCAAGTTCACGCAAGATTGCTGCGGCGTCTTTTTCGGTCAAAATCGAGACCACTGCAACCACATAATCAGCTGCAAAGGTTTCGCGAATCGAAGTTGCAAGTGAAGTTGCCCCAGCCTCATTGTGTGCAGCATCGAGGACGATTAGTGGGTTCTTGCTGACTACTTGCAAACGGCCGGGCGAAGACACATCTGAAAATGCAGCGCGCACGATATCATCCATGATTCGTTGCTGGCCACCGCCAAGAAAAGCTTCTGCCGCAACCAACGCCAAAGCAGCGTTCTCGGCTTGATAGCTGCCGTGAACCGGCAAAAACAGGTCGTGATATTCGCCAGCGAGACCCTGAACCGAGAACTTGGTGCCACCCGGCACTGCTTGGTTGTCAATTAGGTGCCATCCGTCGCCATAAGGTTTGTAGGTTTCGGCTGTTGAGGCTGCCTTTTCGGCAAGCACACCAGCTGCATCGAGCGGTTGAGTGGCACTCACGACGAACGAACCTGGCTTGATGATGCCGCTCTTTGTGTGGGCAATTTCAGCGATTGTGCCGCCAATGCGGTCAACGTGGTCGAGTGAAATCGGAGTAAAAACAGCAACGTCGCCATCGGCCACGTTCGTGCTGTCCCACTCGCCACCAATGCCGACTTCGAGAACCAAAACATCTACGGGGGCATCTGCGAAAACGGCAAAGGCAAGCACGGCTAGCGCCTCAAAGAAAGTGAGTGCGTCCTCGCCAGCTGCCTCGAGCTCTGCGTCAACTAGTTCAAGAATCGGTTCGATCTCGTTCCAAGTGGTCACAAGGCGCTCATCACTGATTGATTCGCCGTCGAGAGCCATGCGCTCGTTGAGTTTGACCAGATGCGGGCTCAAAAAGCGTCCAGTGCGAAGGCCGTGTTCGCGCAAAATGCGTTCGATGAATCGAGTCGTGCTGGTTTTGCCATTGGTGCCGGTGACATGCACAACGCGGTATGCCGCCTGAGGGTCACCGAGCAATTCAACGGCGCGGCGAGTTGGCTCCAAACGCGGTCGAATCTTGTTCTCGGGAATGCGGCGATACATGCGCTGCTCAACTTCAGCAAGCTGAATAGCCCAGTGGCGCTCGTCGTTTTCTAGGCTCATGCCTTTTTAACCTCAACCCGAACTTGCTGTGATTCGCCAACGGCGATTGGTTCGCCCGAGCCTTGCTCTGAAGAAATCAAATTCAACACGGATGTCAGGGTTTCAGACTTCAAAAGCTCGGCGTGAATCTCAGCCCACTTTTGCACGTCGGTCTCGGCAGCGATGTTCAACACGATTCGGTCGCTCACATCGAAGTCAGCTTCTTTGCGTGCATTCTGAACGGCGCGAATAATGTCACGCACCAAGCCTTCGCCGGCTAGCTCATCACTAATGGCTCCATCGAGCAACAAGAAGCCGCCGCCGGCAAGAATGCCGATGTGGTTGTGGCTGACCTCTTCGGTTTCGGCTGCTTCGCTTAGGTTTGCAACTAGATCTAGCGTGTATTCGCCAGCTTCAAGGGCAACTCCGCCAGCAACCACGACCCCGTCAACTTCAGACCAATCGCCAGCCTTTGCCGCGCCGATTACTGCCTGAACACCCTTGCCGAGGCGCGGGCCTGCTGCTCGGGCATTAACGGTCAGGCGCTTCACAACGCCAAACTGGCTTGCCGAGTCAAGCGAGAGCTCAACCAAATTCACAGCTTTCACGTTTAGTTCTTCAGCGATAATCGCTGCAAATGGCTCAAGTGCAGCAGCGCCAGAGGTCACAACTGTCAACGATGCCAGCGGCAGTCTCACGCGCAAGCCTGCAGCCTTGCGCAAGCTCAAAGCAACCGAACTAACTTGGCGCACTTGGTCCATCGCTGCAACGAGGGCTTCGTCAGCAGGTAGGTCGGCTGGGTTTGGCCAGCTTGTCAAGTGAACTGAGCGTCCACCAGTTAGCCCACGCCAAATCTCTTCTGTAACCAGAGGCAAAAGTGGTGCCGCAACGCGAGTAACGATTTCGAGCACCGTGTAAAGCGTGTCGAAAGCCTCTGCCGAGCCAGACCAGAAACGATCACGTGAACGGCGGATGTACCAGTTGGTAAGCACGTCGGCGAAATCGCGAAGTTCGGCAGCTGCCGAATAGGAGTCGAACGCATCCATGTGTTTTTCAACACCGATGATTAGGTCACGGGTTTTGGCCAACAGGTAGCGGTCGAGCACATCGCTCGACGCGGTTGATGTCTTAGCCTCATAGCCCGATGCGTTGGCATAGAGCGAGAAGAAATACCAGGTGTTCCAAAGTGGCAATAGCACCTGACGAACACCTTCACGAATGCCCTGTTCGGTAACAATCAGGTTGCCACCGCGCAAAATAGGGCTCGACATCAAGAACCAGCGCATCGCGTCAGCACCATCTCGGTCAAAAACTTCGTTCACATCTGGGTAGTTGCGAAGCGACTTTGACATCTTCTGGCCGTCGTTGCCCAAGATGATGCCGTGTGACACAGCGGTCTTGAAAGCTGGGC
>CANFKN010000087.1 GCA_947447385.1 Microbacteriaceae bacterium | reverse complement strand
CGACCTACGAGCTGGAGTGCCTACTTTGCCTGTGCTGTTGCTTCGCGAGCAGGCTAAAACTGACGCTGACGCAGCAGAACTTCTTGCCCTAATCGATGGCGACCTTTCGAGCGACGAGCAGTTGCAAAAAGTTGTTGACCGCCTGCGCGATCACTCGGTAACCGAAGCTGCCTACAACGAGGCAAAGCGCTGGTCAACTGAGGCAATTGAGGCATTGGCTTCGATGCCAAAGAGCTCGGTCAAAAACGCTCTCGAACTTTTTGCTGAAGCAGTGGTTGACCGCAGCAATTAGCGTCTGACGGCTTTTGCCAATTGCAAGAGCCCAACCATTTGCTCCGACTGCAACCGCTTGCACCATAAGATTGTTCGCATGGCTCAGCAACTATTTCACCTTTCACGCGACGGCGTCTCGCTGGTAATTGAAACCAGCAAGGGCACTCCTAACATCATTCATTGGGGTCGTGCGTTGCCTGAAATCACAAACCCTGAGCAATACCTAATTGCGGTCACTGAGCCAACACCCCACGGCCTTTTCGATGAGTCGCACCGCGGGGGAGTCTGGCGTGAAAACGCTCGAGCCTTTCTTGGCCAGCCAGCACTTCAGGGCCACCGAGCCGGCAAAGCCTTCAGCCAAAAGTTTGAATTGGTGAGCGCAACAGCCCCAACTCAGCACAGCCTCGAATTCATTTCGCGCGACGAACACGCCGGCCTTGAGGTCACTGTCGGCTATGAGCTCACGGCATCTGGCCTGATCAAAATCACACCGAAAGTAGCCAACATCGGCAGCGATGCTTTCAATCTTGACGGCTTGATGGCTTTCATGCCACTGCCTGACTATGCAACTGACATTCTCGATTTTCATGGGCGATGGATGCGCGAGCGCCAAGCCCAACGCACCAAAATCAGCGTCGGCAAGCACGTGCGCGAGAGCCACGAGGGGCGCAGCGGTCACGATTACACCATCGTTCAGTTCGCAACCACCGACTGCGCGAGCTTTCAAAACGGCGAGGTTTGGGGCCTTTCGCTAGCGTGGAGCGGCAACAATGTTCACAGCATCGAGCGTGAGATGGTCGGTCGCACCTCGATGGGCGCCGGTGAGCTATTGCTGCCAGGCGAAGTTATTTTGGCCGCTGGTGAAAGCTATGAAGCGCCAACCGTTATCGCAACCTATTCGGGTCAAGGCATCGACGGTGCTAGCGACCGTTTGCACCGTTACCAGCGTGCGCGCGCAAACCACGTCACAAACATTCGCCCCCGCCCGGTGAGCCTCAACGTTTGGGAGGCCGTCTATATGAATCACGACTTGGCCAAGTTGAGCGCGCTGGCCGAGGTTGCTGGGCGCATTGGTGTTGAACGTTTTGTTTTAGACGACGGATGGTTCGGTGCCCGCCGCGACGACACAGCTGGCCTGGGCGACTGGGTGGTCTCGGCTGATGTTTGGCCAAATGGTCTGAAGCCGCTGATTGACGTGGTGAAGGCTAACGGCATGGAGTTTGGCCTTTGGTTCGAAGCAGAGATGGTCAACCCAAACAGCGACCTTTATCGCGCTCACCCTGAGTGGATCATGCAGGCTGACGGCCGCACCCCGGTTGAGGCGCGTTGGCAACACGTGCTCGATCTGACTCACCCTGGCGCCTACGAGCACGTGCTCGGCCAGGTTGATGCAATATTGAGCGAATATGACATTGCCTATATCAAGTGGGACCACAACCGGCCAATCACCGACCCAGGTCACTTTGACCGCGCCGCTGTTCGCGCGCAAACGCAGGCGATTTATAGTCTTTTTGATGAACTGAAGCGACGTCACCCAGGCCTTGAGATTGAGTCTTGCGCGTCAGGTGGTGGCCGCATCGACCTTGGAATGATTGACCATGCTGACCGTTTTTGGGCTAGCGATAACAACGATGCGCTCGAGCGCCAGCAGATTTATCGCAACACCAGCATTGCCATTGCGCCCGAGTTGCTCGGCACGCACATCGGCCCGACCAAGGCGCACTCAAGCGGCCGCACCCACTCTATTTCGTTCCGAGCCGCCACAGCAATGTGGGGCCACGCGGGTATCGAATGGGATGTCACCGAAGCCAGCGAACTCGAACTCGAACAGCTCGCCGGTTTCATCAGCTTCTATAAGGCCAACCGCGACTTGCTTCACTCGGGTCGAGTGGTTCGGGTTGACGCGATTGACGAGAACGCGTGGAGCCACGGAGTTGTGGCGCAAGATGGCTCAAGCGCAATCTTTGCCTATGTTCAACTGCGCACTGCCAAACAGATTTTGCCAAACGCTATGCGCTTTGCTGGGCTCGAAGCCGAGGCAACCTACCGCGTCAGCCAGGTTGAACCAGCCGGCGCCCCAGGCAAAATGCAAAAGTTTGACAGCGCCACCTGGGTGCAGGGCGTTCAGGTCAGCGGCGCTTGGCTCATGAGCACAGGTTTGCGCACCCCGATCTTGCAGCCAGAGCAGGCAATGATTTTTGAGGTTGTTCGCCTCTAGAGCTTTTTAGCGAAAGTTCACAAACTGAAGATCAATTTCAAGGTTTGAACCGCGAAGCAACGCGATGACCTCTTGAAGGTCGTCGCGGCTCTTGCTGGTGACGCGCAATTCGTCGCCCTGAATCTGAGACTTGATGGTCTTCGGGCCTTCATCCCTGATGATTTTTGAAATCTTTTTAGCCACGTCTTGCTCGATGCCTTGCTTTAGCTTGGCTTCGATGCGACTCTCTTTGCCCGATATAAACGGTTCGCCTGCGTCGAGGCTCTTGATTGAGATTCCGCGCTTTACTAGCTTCTGTTCAAACACCTCGAGAACGGCCTTAACGCGGTCGTCGGTAGCAGCCTTCATGAGAACCTTGTCGCCGCTCCACTCGATTGATGCGCCGACTCCCTTGAAGTCATAGCGCTGCTCAATCTCTTTAGCAGCTTGGTTTAGGGCATTCTCAGCCTCTTGTTTGTCAACTTTAGAAACAATGTCAAATGATGAATCAGCCATGTGCCTAGTTTAGCTTTGGCGACGCGCTTTTAAGGTGCGGTGCTATTTCTGGGTTGGTGCCGCGGTGCTGGTGCGCACAACAAGCTCAATCGGCCACTCTTCGTTTTCTTCGATGTTCACCGGCTGGTTTGGGTCAAGTCGATCTAAAAGCTCAATGACATGCTTGGCCGCGTTGGTTCCCTGGGCGCGGGCACTTTGACTGATGGTTGTCACGCCAAAGAAGTCGGCCAAGTCGTGGTTATCCATGCCGATGATTGAAACGTCTTTAGGCACGCTCAAGCCTAGGTCGCGGGCTGCCATGATCACGCCGATAGCCATCTCGTCACTTGCCGCAAAGATTGCAGTTGGTGCTGAGCCACGATCTTGCAGAAGCTTCTTGCCTTCGATATAAGCGCCTGCCATGGTGAAGTCAGCCTCAGCGAGCCAAGTGGCTTTGACGCTGAGGTCAGCTGCTTTCAATGCCTCGAGGTATCCCTGGCGGCGAAGGTTCGGCTGGTGAAATTCCATCTCTTGGCCAATCGTGCCCGAGATGATCGCAATCCTGGTGTGACCCAAATCAATCAGGTGCTGGGTTGCAACTTTACCGGCGTTGGTTTCATCGACCGCAACAGTGCGGGCGCCAGGAATCGGGCCACCAAGGCCAAGAATCGGAATGCCCGCGATTGCGAGCTGCTTCAGCTCATCTTCGGTCGGTTTCACAGCAACCGCGATGAACGCGTCAACGCGCTTGCGGTTTACAAACTCAAAGAAGATTTTGCGGCGCTGCTCAAGACCGCCGCTTAGGTTGTAAAGCGTGAGGTCGTATCCGTGATCAATAAGCTCGGTTTCGATGCCCTCGAGAATCACCGAGAAAAACCAGCGGTCAACAAAAGGCATCACGACGCCGATGTTGCGGGTGCGGCCGGTGGCTAAAGTGTAGGCGCTTGCAGAAGCGGTGTAGTTGAGTTCGCGAGCCGCGTTCTCAACCTTGGCTTTAGCCTTAGCTGAAACGCTGTTCTTGCCGCTCAGCGCGCGCGAAACAGTGGCAGTGCTCACGCCTGCCAGTTTTGCAACATCTTCAATGCCAGCCATCAGGCCACCTAACACCTTTACATTTTTTGTAAAACCGTTTACAAATCTAACCGAAACGACACTTACAGGCGAAATCTAAAAGGTTTACAAACGATAACGATTAGCGCAGACAGGTCGTTTAAGGTAATCTTGAAAAGTTGATTGTCGAAGCGGCAGTCTGCAAGGCTAGTTACCCAAGCGGCCAAAGGGATCCGACTGTAACTCGGCTGGCTCAGCCTTCGGGGGTTCGAATCCCTCACTAGCCACAAAAAACCCACTCCTCGCCGAGTGGGTTTTTTATTTAACGCTGAGGCTCGGTTCGCACCGGCTCAATCCCTATCGAATTTTCGTGATTGTCACTTTGCCTTTTGCATAGACCAGTCCGCTTGTGTTCGTCGGCTTGGAGCTCCCAACTCCAGAAGCAGATTTGGCATCCGATGGCTTGTTGGCGTCGTCGTAAGCATTGCCTGCTGCTGGGCTGTCTGTTGAGAGCAAATAGACGGCGCTGTAGGCACTCAGGTCATCCTCTAAGTAGGTCTCTTCTTGAATGACGTGAGTTTTCATCTGCCAGGCAACCAAATATTCGAGACCGTGACGGGCCACGACTATTGAGTTAGCCGGGAACGAGAATTCTTGGGAGGCGGTCACTAAATCTTTGTATTCAGCCTCAGTGACTGCTGATGGCTTGGCTCCAAGAGGAGCGAGAAACAGAGCGACTGCCAAAGTCGAAAGTGCCAGGGCAGAAACGGTCAACTTCACAGACTTGCGCTCAATAGAGCGCCAAAGCACCATGCCCGCCAGAAACAGTGGCGCGAAAGAAAGCGCGATAAAACGACTCGCCCATTCGATTCCGACAAAAGGAGACGATAGCAAAAAGGCAGTGACAAGGCTCGAAGCGGCTAGCGAGAGCGACGCATTCTCAAGTTTTGCCCTGTTGAGCCAGAGCAAGATACCCAACGCAAGTGAGCCAATCTGACCTGCAAACATTGTGAATATGATTGCAACGTCGGGTCGCATCAAGAACATCAACTGCCAGAACGGGCCAGCAAAGATGGTTGCGGGTTGTGTAACGAATTCAACCAACCTTTCGAATCTAGACGGCACTGCCACGGCCAGCGCTGCTAGCGTGACGGCGCTAACCACTAAAGCGATGGCTGCAGTTCTCAACCAAAATCGGATGGGCTTCTTTCTGAGGTAGAAAATCACCCACAAGGTCACCAGCAACAGGCACAGCAGAAGGGTCCCGAAGTGCGTCAAGCCCACAATCACGAAACACGCAAGCAGCGCGAGGAGCGACCTCTTAGTCGAGCGGGCATCCCAGGTAAATAAAATCCACCCGATGAAAAAAGCGACCGGCATTGCGGCAGCGTTTTTGATGAAGTCTCCTGTGAAAAAGTAAAGCTGCACGGGATGCAATAAAACGACCAGAATCGCGGCGGCAGGCAACCAGACGTGCTTCGAGTTCTTCAGTAGAAGATAGATCGGAATCGCCGATAACGCCGGCAAAACCGCGTCAGAGATGCGCACGCCGAGTTTGATGTCGCCAACAGCCAATGAAATGACGGATTGCACCCAAAAAACGAGGGGCAGATCGTCGAAGGCCAAATCGAAGTCGTTCAATAACGAGCGCACTTGAACCCAGTAGTAAGCGCCATCGACACCGGGCAATAGCTGCCCACCGGTGAGGCTAAGTTTGCAGGCCACAGCAATTGCCGCAGCCATAACGGCATAACCCAAACGCCAATTGAAACTCGATAGCTTGTAGCCTGACATCTCGCGACCCTCTCGAATGGTTATTTCAACCTTATTGGGCGAAATACTTTTGCTCGCTGGGTGG
>CANFKN010000086.1 GCA_947447385.1 Microbacteriaceae bacterium | reverse complement strand
TTCACCGACGAAGATGAAGGCAATGAGGTAGTCGTTCCAAACCCACAGAAACTGAAAGATTGCAAACGAGGCTAGAGCGGGCACTGACATTGGCATAACTAGCTTCCAGAAAATCTGGTAGTAGCTTGCGCCATCCATGCGGGCAGCTTCGATGAGTGAGGTTGGAAGCGTGAGCATGTAGTTTCGCAAAATGTAAATTGCCAGCGGCAAAGCGAAGGCACAGTGCACGATCCAGGCACTTGGGTAATTGCCAGTCAGCGTTATGTTGAAGGTCTTTTGAAATTGAACCATTCCGCGAAGCAGCGGGCCAAGAGCCGACTGAAGTGGAATGACCATTAGGCCAACCAAGATAGCGAAATAAATTTCGCGACCCTTGAACTCAATGAAGGTGAAAGCATAAGCCGCGTTCGCTGCAACCAATAGCGGCAAGATTGTCGCCGGAATCGTTACCACCAAGGTGTTGACCAAAGAGTCGAGCATGCCGCTGCCGATTGAGTTCGAATAGGCATCTAGCGACCAAACCTGAGCTAGCGGGTTAAGAATGGCATCCCACCAGCCAGAGCTCTGTGCAAGGTCTTTCGAACGCAACGAGGTGATTAGCAAACCAAGGGTCGGAATCGACCAGATGCCGGTCAAGACCAGCAACGAGATTGTGCTGCCAAGCTTGGCGTGCGAGATAAAGTGCTTGATTTTTTTCATCGGAGGGTCTCCTGGTGGCGAACGGTGCGAATTTGAAGCCACATCAGTGGTGCGATCATGAATACCAAAACGGTGACGATTGCCGCGGCAGGGCCTGTGTTGGCGTTCAAGAAGTATTGTTTGTAGAACTCAAAGGCCAAAACGCTGGTCTTGAAGTTACCGCCGGTCATAGCCAAGACGATGTCGAAAATTTTCATAACCAAAATCAGCACGGTCACGAAAACCGACATGATGGTTCCGCGAATCTGTGGCACGACAATTCTGAAGAAAATCACCATGCCGTTTGCGCCGTCGATGCGGGCTGCTTCGATGGTTTCTTCTGGCACGGTTTTGATGCCTGCCGAAATAATCACCATTGAATAGCCAACTTGAAGCCAGACGATAACCGCCATCAGCAAGAACGAGTTAATGCGAGCTGTGTCAAGGGTCATCCAAGGCTGAGGCGTGCCACCGAAGTGGGTAACGATTGCGTTTAGCAAACCGATTTGCGGGCGACCAGGTGGAACGAAAACATACATGAATGACCAAATGGTTGCCGCGCTAACGAAGCTGATGGTCATTGGCATGAAGATGAGAGATTTGAAAATCTTTTCGCGGGTCGGGCCAACCTGGTTGCCCAAAGTTGCGAACAGCGTGCCTAGACCAACTGTTACGGCAGGAACCACGGCGATCCACAAGAAGTTGTTGATCAGAATGTCGATGAAGTCTTGGTCTGCGAAGAGATCAAAAAAGTTTTGAAGGCCGACGAACTTTTTGCCGGCGTTGTCCATAAAAGACCAAATAAGGGTCTGAATCAGCGGAATCACCAAAACGATGATCACGAGAACCGCTGCTGGGGTGACGAACCCGAGAACGCGAATCTTGTTGGCAACTTTATTTGGCAACAAGTTCACAAGTCGGTCTAGCAGCCAATAGAGGCCATAGCTAGCCGCGATGCCGATAACCACAGCAATGATGCCATAGATGATTTCGCCCATTTGCGTTACTCCAGTTTCGGGTTTTGCTTGGTGCCTAGTTTCGCACCGATTCGAAAACTTGGCTATCAGAGGCCAGCGGTTTTCAGATTTAGAAGTGCTGCTGGCAAGAGAAAACTCTTGCCAGCAGCACCAGGTTTTGAATCTTTACCTTCGGTGGCCGAGGCACTAGGTCTTGGCCACCGAAGGCGCTTTATCTCACAGAGTGAGACTCAAGCTTTTGATTAGTACTTGGCGTCGATGCGAGCAGCAGCTTCAGCCCAGGTCGCACGACCTGCAACGAAGTCGGTGCCGGCAGCCCAGAACTCTGAGTTCACGGCTGAAGGCATCTGGTCTGAACCGTCGAAGCCGAACACAGCAGCGTTAGCCATGGTCTCACCAATGGTCTTGGTTAGATCGTTAGGGTAAAGCGCTGAGTCGAAGGTTGCGTGAGGTGAAACGAATGAACCGTTTGCAGCCATCTTCGAGCCAATCTTGTCGCTAAGGATGAATGCTAGAACCTTTGCAACGTCTGAGTCGTTGTGGAATGCAGCAGCTAGGTCGCCACCACCGAGAACGCCTGCCTGGCCAGCTGCTGGAGCTGGAAGGGCGAATACGTTTGCGTGGGTGTAGTCACCAGCAACAACTTCAGCCTTGATTGCCTCAGGGAAGAAGTCGGTGATGAATGAACCTTGACGTAGCATGAAGCACTGGCCCTTAGCCTTGCCACCGGTCTCGAACAATGGAGCAGTGTCGCCGAAGCCGTCGGTTGCCATTGAAACGCCGCCACCGTTAACCTGGCCGTCAGCTAGCAAACGCTGCTGCACTAGGTCAACTGCTGCCTGAATCTTAGGGTCTGAGAACTTAACGTTTCCAGCAATCCAGTCTGCGTAAACGTCAGGACCGTTTAGGTCAAGAACGTACTGCTCTAGCCAGTCGGTGAATGCCCAACCGGTAGCTTCGCCTGACTCGATGCCTGCACACCATGGGTAACCGGTGCCGTCAGCCTTGATCTTGGCTTCTAGAGCGGTTAGCTCTTCGTCGGTGGTAGGAACTGTGTAGCCAGCTGCTGCGAATGCCTCAGGGTTGTAGAACACTAGGGTCTTCACGTTTGCTGAAACTGGCAAACCATAGATTTCGCCGTCTTTAACAGCTAGCTTGTCCCAACCAGGAACCAAGGTCTGCTGAATCGGAGCTAGGTCAACTACGTCCTTAAGAGGAAGTAGGCCTGATGCAACGGTGTCTTTCAAGCCACCTGGCTGTGGCCACATGGCGATGTCTGGCTCTTGGCCAGCCTGGATCTTGACCTTGATGTCTTTGTCAAATGCAGCCAAAGAGGTGAAGGTGATCTTGATGTTGTTCTCAGCACCGAAAGCGTCTAGCTCAGCCTGGAAAGCCTTTGCCTGAGCTTCGCCGTAACCACCGAAAATGGTTACTTCGCCGTCGCCGGCAGCTTTGCCTGAATCAGCAGCACAACCGGTGAAACCGATGGTTGCAAGTGAAGCTACAGCAACAGCTGCAACAACGCGCAAACTCTTCTTCATATGTTTCCCTTTCATAAGAAAACGACACAGCTTTTGCGATGCCGTCTGAAACTGACAATAAAACAAAACTCAACACGAATTGGTCAAAACATGGCAACCGTTATCAAAACTTTGTAAACGCTTGCAGTTTATCGCCATTTGTAGCCGTTTCGTTATCAAAAACAAACAAAAACGTTATCTGCAAGCGTTTTGAGCGTCGGTTCGAGATGTGGCAAAACAGTGCCTGCTGTTAGTCTTTTAGAAGACCCTTAGCCCCTATAGCTCAGGGGATAGAGCGCCGCCCTCCGAAGGCGGGTGCGCAGGTTCGATTCCTGCTAGGGGCACATGTTTGGAATATCACAACTAGATCCACAGAACCTACAAACCCTTGGCGGCTTCGCATTGGTGGTGGTTTGCGCAGCCATCTTCACCGAGACCGGTTTGCTGGTCGGCTTCTTCTTGCCTGGTGACTCGCTGCTGTTCCCTGTCGGCCTCGCTATCGCAGGCGGCTTCATTCCCGTGCCTATCTGGCTGGCATGCATTGTTATCTCACTTGCAGCCTTTGCTGGCGACCAGACAGGCTATTGGATCGGTCGCCGTCTAGGCCCGGCAGTGTTCAACAAGCCCGACTCGAAGCTATTTAGCCAAAAGAACGTGTCTCGCACCAACTCGTTCTTTGAGCGCTATGGTTCGAAAGCTGTTGTGCTTGGCCACTTCGTGCCTGTCATGCGCACCTTTGTTCCGGTTGCTGCCGGCATCGGGCAAATGCCTTGGCGCAAGTTCACCCGCTACAACGTTTTTGGTGTTGTTGGTTGGGGCACTGGCGTTACCCTGCTTGGATACTTTTTAGGACGCGTTGAGTTTGTGGCAGATCACGTTGAGTGGTTCACCCTCGGATTCGTGGTGGTTTCGTCGATTCCGATTTTGCTCGAAGTTCTCAAAGCCAGACGCGAACGACGCTAATTTTTGGCCAACTTTTCGGCAAAAAATCAAGCGTTTACATATTCGTTACCTTTAGCGCAATCGGCGAGGTTTATCGCGGGTTAGGGCAACGGTCAAGCCCTTTAACCGGCTAGGTAGCTCGCAAGCTGTTCAAGAGCTAAAGCTCGGTGACTCATCGAGTTTTTAACCTCAGGTTCGAGCTCTGCAGCCGACACATCTAAACCTTCGGGCACGAATATCGGGTCATAACCAAAGCCACCCTCGCCGCGTTCTTCAAAGGCAACGGTTCCGGGCCAAATTCCAGTGAACGTAATTTCGCTAGGCTGGTCGCCTTCTGATGGCTCAGCGGCGTCTGACTGCTCGAAGCCCACTAGTGCAATGGTGCACACGAAGGCTGCCGCTCGATGTTCGGGGCGAACGTCTTTGATTTGCTCCAAAAGCAAGCGACGGTTAGCAATTGAATCGCGAGTGCCAGACCAGCGAGCAGAAAAAATACCTGGCGAACCGCCCAAAACTTCAACGGCTATGCCAGAGTCATCGGCAATGGCAGGCAACCCAGTGTGTGCAAAAGCGGCGCGTGCCTTGATTAACGAGTTTTCGGCATAACTCAGGCCATCCTCGATGGGTTCTGGGCCGTCATAGCCCACAATCTCGAGGTTTGGCACGAGAGCGCCCAAAATCGCGTTGAACTCGCCAACTTTGTGTTGGTTGTGGGTAGCTAAAACAATTTTCATTGCGAGCGCCTAGCCGGCAATCTCAGCAAGCGCAGCCGCTTGAATCTTGGTCAACTCGCTCGTGCCCTTTAGAGCCAGGTCGAGCAGCAAGTTGAGCTCGTCACGGTCAAAAGCCACGCCCTCGGCTGTGCCCTGAACCTCAACAAATTTGCCAGCACCGGTTACGACTACGTTCATGTCGGTTTCGGCGCGAACATCTTCGGTGTAGGCAAGGTCAAGCATCGGCACACCGTCAATAATGCCCACTGAAATCGCTGAAACGCTGTCAACAATTGGCTTGGCTTTTTGGCCAATGAACTTTTGCGCGCGACCCCACTCGATGGCATCGGCGAGCGCAAGGTAAGCGCCGGTGATTGCTGCGGTGCGAGTGCCACCATCGGCTTGCAAAACGTCACAGTCAATGACGATGGTGTTTTCGCCAAGCGCGCGCACGTCGACGGCTGCGCGAAGCGAACGGCCGATCAGACGTGAAATCTCGTGGGTGCGACCGCCGATTTTGCCTTTGACCGATTCGCGGTCGTTGCGAGTGTGGGTGGCGCGAGGCAACATTGAATACTCGGCGGTGACCCACCCCTCGCCCTTGCCGAGCTTCCAGCGCGGCACGCCGTTGGTGAAACTAGCGGTGCACAAAACCTTGGTGTTGCCAAAACTGATGAGTGCGCTGCCCTCGGCGTGCGCGGCCCATCCGCGTTCAATTGTGACCGGGCGAAGTTCGTCGGCGCTGCGGCCATCGATGCGAGTGTTCATTTGAGTTCTTTCTTTATTAACGCGGATGCTTGGCGCTCGGGGGCAAGCTTAAACCTGAGCGAAGTTTCTTGCGGATAGCTAAATGTGTTCGACGGTGCCGACTTCGGGCCCGAGAAACCTGCGAGCTAGACGCTCAAAGTCGACTGCGTCGCCGGTGGCTTGAAAACGGTAGGTTGCTGGGGTTGACTCGGTTCGCTCAAGATTGTGGGCAACCAAGGTGCGATAGACGTCTTTAGCTGTCTCTTCAGCGCTAGAAACCAGCGTCACGGCATCACCCATGA
>CANFKN010000085.1 GCA_947447385.1 Microbacteriaceae bacterium | reverse complement strand
GCGAGCTAGACACCCTGAAGGCTCTGGTCATCGAAAACATGTCGAACGTTGTCGAACTTTCGGTGCCACTTGAGGTTCAGATCGGCATCGGCTCTAGCTGGGATGCCGCCGGTCACTAATGTTGCAAAAACAGGTCACGATTGCCTCGGCTGATGGCCTGCACGCCAGGCCCGCCAACGATTTCGCCAAGCTTGCCATGACTTTGCCAGGCCAAGTGATGGTTTCGAGGCCCGGCGGAACCAAAGTTCGAGGCGACAGCATTCTCTCGCTGATGACTTTGGGGCTTCGAGGTGGCGAATCGGTGGTTGTAGAAATTGCTGATGACAGCCAAGAAACACTGCTCGAAAGCCTAATTAACCTGCTATCTGCGCCCTAATCGGAGTAAGATTGAAAAGCGCGTTTGCGCAACCTAAATCCATTCGTTGCTCCACAAAATGTGGCGCGACCCGAGTAAAAAACGAGTAAACCCCTATATGACCACCACTACTAAGAAGCAGATTGCCGTTGACGACATCGGTTCTGCTGAAGACTTTCTAGCCGCTGTTGAAGCGACTCTAAAGTTCTTTAACGACGGCGACCTAATCAGCGGCGTTGTTGTAAAAATCGACCGCGACGAAGTTCTTCTAGACGTCGGTTACAAGACCGAAGGTGTTATTCCTTCGCGTGAACTTTCAATTCGTCACGACGCAGACCCATCTGAGATCGTTAGCGTTGGCGACGCAGTTGAGGCCCTTGTTCTTCAGAAAGAAGACAAAGAAGGCCGCCTAATCCTAAGCAAGAAGCGCGCACAGTACGAGCGCGCTTGGGGCGACGTTGAGAAGATCAAAGAAGCCGACGGCACCGTTACCGGTACTGTCATCGAGGTTGTTAAGGGTGGTCTGATTGTAGACATCGGCCTTCGCGGCTTCTTGCCTGCATCACTCATCGAGCTACGTCGCGTTCGCGACCTCGGCCCATACCTTGGCCAGTCAGTTGAAGCCAAGATTCTTGAGCTTGACAAGAACCGCAACAACGTTGTGCTTTCACGTCGCGCTCTTCTAGAGCAGAGCCAGTCGGCTAGCCGCAGCACCTTCTTGGCAGACCTTGCCAAGGGCCAGATTCGCACCGGTGTTGTTTCGTCGATCGTTAACTTCGGTGCATTCATTGACCTTGGTGGCGTTGACGGTCTTGTTCACGTTTCTGAACTTAGCTGGAAGCACATTGAACACGCCAGCGAAGTTGTTGAGATCGGCCAAGAGGTTACCGTTGAGGTTCTTGAAGTTGACCAAGACCGTGAGCGCGTTTCGCTTTCACTCAAGGCAACTCAAGAAGACCCATGGCAGGTATTCGCTCGCACCCACGCAATCGGTCAGTATGCACCGGGCAAGGTCACCAAGTTGGTTCCATTTGGTGCATTTGTTCGCGTTGCAGACGGCATCGAGGGTCTAGTTCACATTTCAGAGCTTTCTTCAAAGCACATCGAACTAGCCGAGCAGGTTGTTTCTGTGAACCAAGACGTTTTCGTCAAGGTAATCGACATCGACCTAGACCGTCGCCGCATTTCGCTTTCGCTAAAGCAGGCTAACGAAGAAGTAAACCCAGAAGGCACTGAGTTCAACCCAGCGCTTTATGGCATGGCTTCTGACTTCGACGATGCAGGCAACTACAAGTACCCTGAGGGCTTCGACCCAGCCACTAACGAGTGGAAGGCCGGCTTCGAAGAAGCTCGTGCCAAGTGGGAGAAAGAGTATGCAGAGGCACACGCTCGCTGGGAGGCCCACAAGGCTCAGGTTGCAGCGGCTAACGAGTTGGCAGCTAGCTTGCCAGACACCTCGTCAGCTTCGAACGACTCAGCTGCAAACGCGACTGCTAGCTCAAGCTCAGCTTCATACAGCTCAGGCGAAGACAAAGGCACACTAGCTGGCGACGAGTCACTAGCTGCGCTTCGCGACAAGCTAAAGAGCGCTGAGTAACTAGCTGCGCCGAATAAGCGAATCGCTTTTCAAAACTCGAGAGAGGTCAGACTTCGGTCTGACCTCTCTTTTTTTTCGAGCAAATTTCAACTCGGATGCCCTCCGGCCCGCCGCTGTTCGCTTTGGGCATCGCGCGGCGATGCCCTCACACGCCCAAAGCTTGCACCCGAGAAGTTAGGCTTAACCCATGTTTTTAGTTGGGCTAACCGGCGGCATCGCAGCTGGCAAATCAACCGTGGCAAGCCACTGGGTTGATTTGGGCGCACTCGAAATCGACGCCGACCAACTTGCCCGCGATGTGGTTGCGCCCGCAACCCCTGGCGCAGCAGCCGTTCGCGCGGCTTTCGGCGATGGGGTCTTCTTAGAGAATGACGTTCTTGACCGCAAAGCCCTTGCCGCTGTGATCTTTGGTGACGCCGAGAAGCGTTCGCAGCTCGAAGCTATCGTTCATCCTCTGGTTAAAAAGGCTTCGCAGGCAGCCGTCGCTGCTGCCCCTGACAACGCGATTGTGATTTATAACGTGCCTTTGTTGGTCGAAGCCGGCGTTGACTTGCCATTTGACTATGTTGTGACTGTTGAGGCACCACTCGACAAACAGGTTGAGCGCATGCAGGCAAACCGCGGCATGACCGCTGACGAGGCGACTGCGCGCATTGCCGCACAGGCAACCCCAGCGCAACGGGCTAACGCTGCCGACGCGATTTTGAATTCAAACCAATCGCTCGATTTGCTGATCAAAGATGCCGGCAAGCTCTGGTTTAAGCTTGAACAACTTGCTGAGGCTAAGCGAAAAGCGGCTCAGGTCGTTGATCAAACGGGCGAGTCAAGCAAACTCGGCAAGGCAGGCAAATAGTGGAGGCAACTCGCGCTTTTGCGCCTTTTGAAGTGATCAGCGAATACAAGCCGGCGGGTGACCAGCCGACAGCTATCGCCGATTTAGTCAAGCGAATCAACAATGGCGAAACCGATGTTGTCTTGCTTGGTGCTACCGGCACGGGCAAATCGGCGACCACCGCCTGGCTAGTTGAGGCTTTGCAACGCCCAACACTGGTCTTGGCGCACAACAAAACCCTCGCCGCTCAGCTGGTTCAAGAGTTTCGCTCACTGCTGCCGAACAACGCTGTTGAATACTTCGTGAGCTACTACGACTATTACCAGCCAGAAGCTTATGTTCCGCAAACTGACACCTTCATTGAAAAAGACTCGTCCATCAACTCTGAGGTTGAGAGGCTGCGTTACAAAGCAACAATGAGCCTGCTGAGCCGTCGCGATGTGATCGTGGTTTCAACGGTTTCTTGCATCTATGGCCTTGGCGCACCAAAAGAATATCTTGAGCAGAGCGTTGCCATTCAAGAAGGCGACCGCGTTGACCGAGACGAATTGATTCGCAAGTTCGTCTCGATGCAATACAAACGAAACGACATTGACTTTTCACGCGGAAACTTTCGCGTCAAAGGCGACACAATCGAGATCATTCCGGTCTATGACGAGCTAGCTGTTCGAATAGAGATGTTCGGTGACGAGATTGAAGCTATCTACACTCTGCACCCGCTTACCGGTGACATTGTTTCGCGCGAGAAGGCAATTGCGATTTTTCCGGCAAGTTACTACGTTGCCACCCCAGAGCGCATGGGAATAGCGATGGAGAACATCGAAGCCGAAATGGTTGCCCGCGTGAAAGAGCTTGAGTTGCAAGGCAAACTGCTCGAAGCCCAGCGCCTGAAAATGCGAACAACTTTTGACCTCGAAATGATTCGCGAACTTGGGTTTTGCTCGGGCATTGAAAACTATTCGAGCTACATTGATG
This sequence comes from Microbacteriaceae bacterium, assembly GCA_947447385.1. Lineage (GTDB taxonomy): Bacteria > Actinomycetota > Actinomycetes > Actinomycetales > Microbacteriaceae > Rhodoluna. Next base: position 2,141 of record CANFKN010000085.1, on the reverse strand, counting down.
GCCGCGAGCCTGGCACAGCGCCGAGTTGTTTGCTCGATTATTTTCCTGATGACTTTTTGATGGTCATCGACGAATCTCACGTGACGGTGCCTCAAATAGGTGCGATGTATGAAGGCGATGCCAGCCGCAAGCGCACGCTTGTTGAACACGGCTTTCGACTACCAAGCGCGATGGATAACCGCCCACTTAAGTTCTCAGAATTCAAAGAGCGAGTTGGTCAAACGGTTTATCTTTCGGCGACGCCAGGCAAATATGAAATGGCTCTGGTTGATGGGGTAGTGGAGCAAATCATTCGCCCAACTGGCTTGATTGACCCCCAGGTTGTTATCAAGCCAATCAAGGGTCAGATTGACGATTTGCTCGAAGAGATTCGCGTGCGCGCGGCCAAAGACGAGCGCGTGCTCGTCACAACTTTAACTAAAAAGATGGCCGAAGAGCTCACAGAGTTCTTGACTGAGGCTGGCGTGCGGGTGAGATACCTGCACAGCGATGTTGACACGCTTCGTCGCGTCGAGTTGCTTCGAGAATTGCGCCAGGGTGTTTTTGACGTACTAATCGGCATCAACCTGTTGCGTGAAGGTCTTGACCTGCCAGAGGTTTCGTTGGTTTCGATTCTCGACGCTGATAAAGAGGGCTTCTTGCGCTCAACCACTTCACTGATTCAAACCATCGGTCGTGCGGCTCGAAACGTCAGCGGTGAAGTGCACATGTATGCCGACCGCATCACCGACTCAATGGCTCGAGCAATTGACGAGACGAACCGGCGCCGTGAAAAGCAGGTTGCCTACAACCTCGAGCGTGGCTTAGACCCGCAACCGCTTCGCAAAAAGATCAGTGACATTACTGACGACATTCTTCGCGAAGAACAAGACACTGCAGAATTAATCGAACAAGCGCAGGCAAATCGCCGTGGCAAAGGCGGCAAGAACGCTGCCAAGCAACAGACTGCAACAACAGGCAAACGCGGCGAAGACAGCATGCGCGGTCGCCCAGGCATCGGCGGCTTAGCCTATGACGAAATCTTAAAGGTAGTAATCGACCTTGACGAGCAAATGAAATTGGCGGCATCTGAGTTGAAATTTGAGCTCGCTGCCCGTCTGCGAGATGAAATCAGCGAACTTAAACACGAACTTCGACAAATCGAAAAGGCCGGTCACGCTTAAATGAGCATCACCAACATTCACCACGAAAACAAACTCATCATCAAAGGTGCGCGAGTTCACAACCTAAAAAACATCAACCTTGAGGTGCCTCGTGACTCGATGGTTGTATTCACCGGGCTCAGTGGTTCAGGCAAGTCTTCGCTGGCATTTGACACCATTTTTGCCGAGGGTCAGCGCCGCTATGTCGAAAGTCTTTCGGCTTATGCTCGCCAGTTTTTGGGCCAGGTTGATCGCCCTGACGTTGACTTTATCGAGGGTTTGAGCCCTGCAGTTTCGATTGACCAGAAGTCAACCAACCGCAACCCGCGTTCGACCGTTGGAACCATCACAGAGATTCACGACTACCTGCGTTTGCTATGGGCGCGCATTGGTGTTCCTTATTGCGCCGAGTGTGGCGAAAAGATTATCAAGCAGTCGCCACAGCAGATTGTTGACCAAATTCTCGAGCTGCCTGAGGGCACTCGTTTTCAGGTGCTTGCCCAGCTGGTTGACCAAAAAAAGGGTGAATTTGTTGACCTATTCAAAGACCTAATAGCTCAGGGCTATGCGCGCGCTGTGGTCGATGGCGAGGTCGTTACTCTGGCCGAAGCTAAACCTCTCAAGAAAACTTTCAAGCACGATATTTCGGTGGTTGTTGACCGACTTGTTGCAAAGGCCGACATGGTTGGTCGCCTCACCGACTCGGTTGAAACCGCGCTTAAACTCGCCGGTGGCCGCATCGTGATCGACTTCGTTGACTTGGCGGCCGGCGCACCGGGCAAAACCCGTGTTTTCAGCGAGAAGCTCTCTTGCCCAAATGAGCACGTGCTTTCGCTCACCGAAATCGAACCTCGCACTTTCTCTTTCAACGCACCATTTGGTGCCTGCCAAGCCTGTAGCGGCCTCGGAACCAAAATGTCGGTCGATGGTGACCTCGTAATAGGCGACCCTGATGCCAGCATCAATGAGGGCGTCATATTGCCTTGGTCAACACAGGGC
>CANFKN010000084.1 GCA_947447385.1 Microbacteriaceae bacterium | reverse complement strand
ATTGGTGGCTATGCCCTTGCGCTTGGTTCTGGCCTGATTCTCGGTGGTCGCTTGGGCGATCGTTTCGGTCGGCGCAATATGTTCCTGTTTGGTTTGGCTGGCTTCACGATTGCTTCACTGTTGTGTGCGCTTGCGCCGAGCATCCTCGCCCTTATTGTTCTTCGCTTCATTCAGGGTTTCTTGGGTGCGATGTTGTTGCCTCAGGGTTTTGGTTTGATTCGCGAAACCTTTTCGCCGCAAGACTTTGGCAAGGCTTTCGCGGCTTATGGTCCGGCGTTTGGCCTTGGCGGAATTCTCGGCCCAGTTATCGGTGGCTTCATCATTCAGGCCAATATTTTTGAACTCGGATGGCGCGCCACTTTCTTGGTCAACTTGCCAATTGGCGTTGTGGCGTTTGTGCTTGCGGCCATTTATTTGCCAAAGTCACCTGCTGACAAAAAAATCAAGATTGACCTCGGCGGCGCTGTGCTTGTGATTTTGGCTAGCGGCTTGCTGGTTTACCCGCTGATCAAGGGTCAAGATGCCGGTTGGCCATTGTGGACATACCTAATGCTTGCCGGTTCGATTGCGGTCTTCTTTTTATTCGCGTGGATGGAGCGCGTCACCGCACGCCGCGGCGGCACCCCGCTAATCGACGCGAGCATCTTCAAAAAGCGCGCCTACACAATGGGCCTTGCTGGGTTGGGTTTGTATTTCGCAGGCTTCACCGGCGTCTATCTGATTTTGACCCTGTTCTTGCAGTTCGGTGAGAACTTCACTTCGGCTGATGCTGGTTTGGGCAACATTCCGATTGCGCTTGGTTCAGCGATTGGTGGCACGATTAGCGGTGCTTTCTTGGCCGAAAAAATCGGTGGCCGTTTCACTCTGCAGATCGGTGCGGTCGTTCAGCTTTTGGGTGTTGCGCTCATGTGGGTGGCTGTGCCATCGCTCAGCAACTTCTCAATCTGGCAGCTCGTGCCAGCGTTGGTGGTTTCGGGCATCGGCACGGGCTTGATTGCTGCGCCAATTTTTGACACCGTGCTTTCAACCGTTGAGCCGCAGCAGAGCGGTTCAGCTAGCGGAGTTCTTTCAGCGGTGCAGTCGGTCATGTCTTCGGTTGGCGTTGCAATTTTCGGCACAGTGTTCTTTCACTTCGCAACTCTTGGCGAGGCAGACGCTGGTTTTCGCAACGCGCTAATCATTCAGGTCGTGCTGGTTGTGCTCTTCGCTGCCGTAACTTCGGTGTTGCCAAAGCGCTCGGCCAGCTTCAGCTAAAATCTGGGCATGGCAAAGATTGAACTGACCGCTGTTTCGCTCCAGGTTTTGATGTCGGCGGGCGAAAAACTAGCGGCGCTTCACGGCGATGTCACAGTTGATCGCGCTCAAGTGGTTTCGGCCGAAATCGTGCCAACCAGGTTTTGGCTCACCCTCGGCCTTCGCGTGCCAGGCACCGGCCTGCCGCCGCTGATCGTCTCAGGCACCTACGTCAAAAAGGGTGACCGAGCATTCGTCAGCTACTTCAAAGGCCAAACTCCGGTCGAAATTAAACTCACCGGGGCGCGTTTTACCCGGCTAATAATCGGCACGGATTCCCTCCCGGCCGCGAGGGCCCTCGTGAACGAGCTGTCACCCGCGCAGTAGGGTCGCTGCCGAAGGCATCCTCGTTGATTTTCGGTTTATACCGCAAAAAACTCAAGATTTCTCAAATTCGCAAGAAATTGTTTACACAGGGAAGCAAATCGTTATAAGCTAGTGGTTTGCTCCCAAACACCCCGCCCTCATATTGTGGTTGGCGTGCGTGCCCGCATATTGTGGCGGCACCGGTTTAAGGGTCGCGATCTTCCATTCACTCACCTTTTCTAGAGTTATGCCCTTGGAGGGATTTTCTTGGCTGCGAAAAACGCATCAAAAAAGAAGAACGACCGCTTGGCCCAACGCCTTTCATTTGCGAAAGTGCAAGAGCCAATTGATATTCCAGACCTATTGAGCCTGCAGACCGAGAGCTTTGACTGGCTCGTCGGCAACCCTGCTTGGCGCGAAAAGGCTGGGCCGACCGCTCGAACCGGTCTTGAAGAAATCTTTGAAGAGATTTCACCAATCGAAGACTCGGCCAACTCGTCGCAAGACGCCAAGATGGGCCTAACTTTTGGTGAGCCTGAGCTTTTCGACCCGAGCTACACTCCTGACGAGTGCAAGACCAAGGGCAAGAGCTACACCCAGCCTCTATATATCAAGGCTGAGTTCACTAACTACCTAACCGGTGAGATCAAGTCTCAGACCGTGTTCATGGGTGATTTTCCGGTCATGACCGAAAAGGGCACCTTTATTATCAACGGCACCGAGCGTGTTGTTGTTTCTCAGCTTGTTCGTTCACCTGGTGTGTACTTCTCAGTTTCAACCAACACCACCGGTAACCTCGACGTTCGCAACAACAAGGCTCAGATCATTCCGAGCCGCGGTTCTTACCTCGAGTTCTTGACCGAGTGGGTTCGCGACGACCGCAAGCCAATCGCACGTTTCGGCCAGCCAATCATTCAGGTTCAGGTTGACCGCAAGACCAAGGTTTCAGCAACCATCTTCTTGAAGGCGCTTGGTCTAACCAAAGAGCAAATCATCGAAGAGTTCGCTGACATCGAAGGTGCAGTTAAGTCAGGCGCCCAGGGTTGGGAATTCGACGTTGACCTTATTCAGAACACTTTGGCTTATGACGAGTCAAAGGTTTTTGCTAACCCAATCGTTAGCCGCGAAGACGCTCTTCGTGAGCTTTACCGCAAGGTTCGCGGCGAGACCGCTGGTGCTGAAGTTGCTGACTCATGGTTGAAGTCAACCTATTTCGAAGCTAAGCGTTACAACTTGGCTCGCGTGGGTCGTCACAAGCTAAACCGCAAGCTTCAGATCAACGAACCGATTGAGACCAACACCCTAACCGTCAACGACGTTGTAGCTACTTTGAAGTACCTACTCTTGTTCGACCAGGGCATTGCAAACCAGTCAGCTCAGTCGAACACTCGCGTTGAGTTTCCGGTGAAGATGGCTGGCAACCCAGTCAAGATCGCTGTTAGCGCTGACGACATCGACGACTTCAGCAACCGCCGCATTCGTTCGGTTGGTGAGTTGATTCAGAACCAGGTTCGCATCGGTCTAAGCCGCATGGAGCGTGTTGTGCGCGAGCGCATGTCAACTCAAGACATCGAAGCGATCACCCCGCAGACCCTGATTAACTTGCGACCAGTGGTTTCAGCTATCAAAGAGTTCTTTGGTGCTAGCCAGTTGTCACAGTTCATGGACCAAAACAACCCACTTGCTGGTTTGGCTCACAAGCGCCGTCTTTCGGCCCTTGGTCCGGGCGGTATCGCCCGTGAGCGTGCCCAAATGGAGGTTCGTGACGTTCACCCTTCTCACTACGGTCGTATGTGCCCGGTTGAAACCCCTGAAGGCCCGAACATTGGTCTTATCGGTTCGCTAACCGCCTATGCACGCATCAACGCTTTCGGCTTCATCGAAACCCCTTACAACAAGGTTGTAAACGGCAAGGTTTCGGGCAAGATCGAATACCTAGATGCTGCTGCTGAGCAGGGCAAGACCATTGCTGGTGCAGACGTTCCTTTGAACGCTGACAAGACCTTCGCAAACAAGAAGGTATTCGCTCGTTTCATGGGCGACGTTGTTGAAGTTGACAAAGAAGACGTTGATTTTCTAGACATCTCACCTCGCCAGTTGGCTTCGGTTTCAACCTCGTTGATTCCGTTCCTTGAGCACGACGACTCGTCTCGTGCACTTATGGGTGCCAACATGCAGCGTCAGGCTGTTCCGCTTCTTCGCAGCGAGGCTCCTTATGTGGGCACCGGCATGGAGCGCGTAGCTGCTATGGACTCTGGCGCAGTTTTGATCAACGAAACTGCTGGTGTGGTTGAAGAAGTTTCAGCTGACCTAATCGTTATCGCGCAAGACGCAGGTGGCACTCGCACCTATGCACTTCGCAAGTTTGACCGCTCTAACCAGGGCACCGCAATCAACCAGCGCGTTATCGTGCAGGTTGGTCAGCGCGTTGAGGCTGGCGAGGCTTTGGCCGACGGCCCTTCAACCGACAACGGTGAATTGGCTCTAGGCAAGAACCTTCTCGTGGCTTTCATGCCTTGGGAGGGTCACAACTTCGAAGACGCGATCATCTTGAGCCAGAACCTGGTTAAAGAAGACACTTTGAGCTCGATTCACATCGAAGAATACGAAGTTGACGCTCGCGACACCAAGCTCGGCAAAGAAGAAATCACCGCTGACCTTCCAAACGTTTCGCAAGAAGCTTTGGCTCAGCTTGACGAGCGCGGCATCATTCGCATCGGTGCAGAGGTTCGCCCTGGCGACATCCTCGTGGGCAAGGTAACACCTAAGGGTGAGACTGAGCTTTCTGCCGAAGAGCGTTTGCTTCGCGCAATCTTCAACGAAAAGAGCCGCGAGGTTCGCGACACCTCACTTAAGGTTCCTCACGGCGAGCAGGGCACCATCATTGGTGTCAAGGTGTTCGACATCGAGGCTGGCGACGACGAGCTTGGCACTGGCGTAAACCAGAAGGTTGTTGTTCACATCGCTCAGAAGCGCAAGATTACCGAGGGTGACAAGCTTGCTGGTCGCCACGGTAACAAGGGTGTTATTTCAAAGATTCTTCCGGTCGAAGACATGCCGTTTATGGCTGACGGAACCCCGGTTGACGTTGTCTTGAACCCACTTGGTATTCCTGGTCGAATGAACTTCGGTCAGATTCTTGAAACCCACCTCGGATGGATCGCCAAGCAGGGCTGGAAGGTCGAAGGCGTTGCCGCCTGGGCCAACACCATGGTCGAAGAAATGCGCGAGGCTGCACCTGGCACAAAGGTTGCAACCCCGATCTTCGATGGCGCTTCAAAAGATGAAATCGTCGGCTTGCTCGACTCAACATTGCCTAACCGCGATGGCGAGCGTCTAGTCAAGAAGACTGGTAAGACCCAGCTGTTTGACGGTCGTTCAGGCGAGCCTTTCCCAGAAGACATTTCGGTTGGTTACATGTACATCTTGAAGCTTCACCACTTGGTTGATGACAAGATTCACGCTCGTTCAACCGGCCCTTACAGCATGATTACCCAGCAGCCGTTGGGTGGTAAGGCTCAGTTTGGTGGTCAGCGCTTCGGTGAGATGGAAGTTTGGGCTCTGCAGGCATATGGTGCTGCACACACCCTTCAAGAGCTTCTAACTATCAAGTCAGATGACATCACTGGTCGTGTTCGCACCTACGAGGCAATCGTTCGCGGCGAAAACATCCAGGCACCGGGCATTCCAGAATCGTTCCGCGTTCTTGCAAAAGAAATGCAGTCGCTAGCTCTAAACGTTGAGGTTCTCAACGCAGCTGGTCAGACCGTGAACCTGAAAGAAGATGACTTCGAATCAGATCGCGCCGCCGAAGAACTCGGCATCAACTTGTCACGCAACGAGAACAGCTCAGTTGACTCTGAGTTCTCGGACTTCTAAGAGATTTCGAAAGGTTAAGGAATAATCATGGAAGTTGAATCATTCGACGCCCTACGAGTTGGTCTAGCCACCTCTGACGACATTCGTTCATGGTCAAACGGCGAAGTAAAGAAGCCAGAAACCATTAACTACCGCACCCTAAAGCCTGAAAAAGACGGTCTTTTCTGCGAAAAGATCTTCGGCCCAACTAAAGACTGGGAGTGCTCGTGCGGTAAGTACAAGCGCAACCGCTTTAAGGGAATCGTTTGTGAGCGCTGCGGCGTTGAGGTCACCAAGAGCTCAGTTCGTCGTGAGCGCATGGGTCACATCGAGCTTGCTGCTCCGGTCACTCACATCTGGTACTTCAAGGGTGTTCCTAGCCGTTTGGGTTACCTATTGGCTATGGCTCCAAAAGACCTTGAAAAGATCATCTATTTCGCCGCTTATCGCGTGATGAAGGTTGATGAGACTGGCAAGTCGATGGACGCCCTT
>CANFKN010000083.1 GCA_947447385.1 Microbacteriaceae bacterium | reverse complement strand
TTTTGTGCTGGTTAGCTCTGGCAAGCCCATTGGGCCACGAGCGTGAAGTTTCTGAGTTGAGATTCCTACCTCGGCACCAAAACCGAACTCTCCACCGTCTGTGAAACGGGTTGAGGCATTAACCATCACAGCTGCAGAATCAACTTCGGCCAAAAAGCGCTCGGCGTTCTGAATGTTCTCGGTGATGATTGATTCAGTGTGTTTCGTTGAATATTTGGCGATGTGCGCGAGTGCTTCATCAAGATTTTCGACAACTCGAACTGCAAGGTCAAGGTCATGGTACTCAGCCTTCCAGTCTTCTTCGGTTGCCTCAATAACACCGTCAAAGAGTTTAGAAGTGGCCTCGTCAGCATGAATGGTTACACCGTCGGCAGTCAATCGGTTCAGTACGGCTGGAATGACACGCTGAGCAGCATTTTTATGCACTAACAAGGTTTCGGCCGCGTTGCAAACAGAAGGTCGTTGAACCTTTGCGTTGTGAACGATTTCTACAGCCCAGTCAAGGTTCGCAGATTCATCGATGAAAATGTGCACTACGCCATCGCCGGTTTGAATAACTGGAACTTTTGCCTCTTGAACTACCTGCTGAATCAGACCAGCACCACCGCGAGGAATCAACACGTCAATCAGCCCAACTGCCTGCATCATCACGACACCTCCGTCGCGACCGAATTCATCGACGGTTTGAACCGCACCTGAATCTAGCCCAGCAAGGGTGAGTGCGTCTTGAAGCAACCTCACGAGTACAGCATTGGTGTTTTCGGCAGCGCTACCGCCGCGCAAAACGACTGCGTTGCCACTTTTGATGGCTAATACAGCAATGTCGATTGTGACATTTGGGCGAGCCTCATAAATAACGCCGATTACGCCTAGCGGCACACGAACCTGAGAAAGTTTTAGGCCGTTAGGCAAAGTCATTCCACGAACGACATCACCGACTGGGTCACCAAGCGAAATGATCTTTTCAGTTGCATCAGCTATCGCTTGAATGCGTTCGATGCTCAACGCGAGCCGGTCTTGAAGCGAAGCACTCATGCCAGACTCCACTGCTCTAGTCAAGTCAATCTGGTTAGCCGCAAGAATTTCGGTGGCTCGAGCCGGCAACAGCGAGGCGATTTTTGCCAAGACTGCGTTCTTGGTGTTTGTCGATGCTTGCGCGAGTGAGCCAGAAGAATTTTTTGCCAACTGGATTTTGTCGATTGCTGAAACCATAGCTTTAAGCCTAACTTGCCTTGGCCGAAAACCACGTGCCTACGTGTTCGCCACCGAGTGCTCTCGAAACATTTGCTGCACTGGTGAGCAGAACCGCTACACCGGCTTCGGTCGCAACGCGAGCTGCGCCAAGTTTGGTGACCGCTCCCCCGGTGCCGACGCCCGTAGATGTGCCACCCACTTCGATGAGGCTTAAGTCTGCATCGGCTGAAATCACATCGATTGCCTTTGCTCCCGGGCGGCTTGGTGGCATGTCATAGAGGGCATCGACATCGCTCAAAAGAACTAGAGCGTCGGCGTGTGCCAGCACGGCCACGAGAGCAGCAAGTCGGTCGTTATCGCCAAAACGGATTTCTTGAGTCGCAACCGTGTCATTTTCATTGACGATTGGCAAAACCCCGAGCTCCACCAGACGGTTCATGGCAAGGCCTGCGTTGGCTCGCGTTTCTTCGCCGTCGAGGTCACCCGATGTGAGGAGGATTTGCCCAGCGATGAGGCTATAACGTTCGAGGCTCTGTTGGTATCTCGCGATGAGTCGGCTTTGACCGACCGAGGCAAGTGCCTGTGAGGTTGCTAGATCTTCTGGCTTCGAAGTTAGCCCAAGCAGGGGCATTCCGGTAGCAATAGCTCCCGAAGAGACCAAGATAACTTCAACGCCACGAGACATTGTCGCTGCAATGGCGTCAACGAGAAGATCTAGCTGAGATTCGTTTTGGCCCGAAATTGAAGACGAGCCAACTTTAACAACGATGCGCTTGGCAGAAGCTAACTGGCTTCGGTCGTTTAGAACCACGGCGATGTCTTTCTATTTGCGAAACTCTTCGAAACCTTCGAGGTTGTCATCTTCAACCACGGTGGTCTCATAATTCTCGATAACTTGAACTGCGTCTGAGTCAAAGTCATCATCACGAGACCAAAGCCCAGCCTTCTTTTCGGCAAGAAGCTCTTGGCGGGCTTCTTCTTTGCCGTCCATCAATGCTTTGTATTCTTCTCGGCGTTGCTTGGTGGTGCGTCGTTCACGCATTTCAAGACGAGGATCAATGCCGCGAGGAGCAACGAGTAGCTCAGCTGTCGAACCAATGGTTGGCTCCCAGTCGAACACAATGCCTGCGCCAGGGCCGATGATTACAGTTGAACCCGCAACCGCTCCTGCTTTGAGTAGTGCATCTTCGACACCAATCTTTTGAAGTCGGTCACCCAAATAGCCAATCGCTTCTTCGTTGCCGAAGTTGGTCTGGGCAACCCAGCGCTCAGGCTTGACGCCCAGAACTCTGAAGAACTCTTCGTGATTGTGCTCTTCACGAACGACTTTGAATTCGCTCTCATTGCGCTTTTCTTGCATGAGGGTAATTCGGGGCTTAACCGGCAGCGCCGCTTTTTCATGGCGCGCCTGCTCAACAAGTTCGGCAAGTGCAAATGTTAGCTCGCGCAAACCCTCGTGTGTTGCAGCTGAAATTTCGAACACTCGATAGCCGCGAGCCTCTAGATCAGGTCGAACGAAATCTGCGAGTTCGCGCCCGTCTGGAAGGTCAATCTTGTTTAGAGCGATTAGCTGAGGGCGTTGCGTTAGCGGAACACCGCCGTCAGGAACCTGATAGGCATCAAGTTCGATCAAAATCTTGTCTAAATCAGAAACTGGGTCACGGTTTGGCTCAAGAGTGCCGCAGTCAATCACGTGCAAAAGAGCTGCACAGCGCTCAACGTGACGCAAAAACTCTAGCCCGAGGCCGCGGCCTTCGCTAGCACCTTCGATGAGACCCGGCACATCTGCGACGGTGAAGCGGCTTTGACCAGCTTGCACAACGCCTAGGTTCGGGTGAAGTGTCGTGAAAGGATAGTCTGCAATCTTTGGTCGAGCAGCAGATAGCGAAGCAATCAAACTCGATTTGCCAGCGCTAGGGTAACCAACCAGAGCAATATCTGCCACTGTCTTGAGTTCAAGAATGATGTCGCCAGACCAACCCGGCACGCCGAGAAGAGCGAAACCTGGAGCGCGACGTTTAGCCGAAGACAGGGCAGCATTGCCCAAGCCTCCAAGGCCACCTTCGGCAACAACTAGCTCCATGCCTGGTTCGTCAAGGTCGGCGATGAACTCGCCGTTTGCTTTCTTTACAACAGTGCCGACAGGAACCGGCAGCAGAATCTTTGCACCGCTCGCACCGTTTCTGAAATCGCCTGCGCCGTCGCCGCCGTCTGCACCTGCACGGTGAGGGCGAAAGTGGTACTCGAGTAGGGTTGTGACGCTCGGGTCTGCGATTAGGCTGACGCTGCCGCCATTGCCACCGTCAGCGCCGTCTGGCCCAGCCAGCGGCTTGAACTTTTCGCGCTTCACAGAAACACAGCCATCGCCGCCGTTACCTGCGCGCAGGTGCAAAGTCACTTGGTCAACAAAAGTCACCATGACTCCACCTGCCTTCTTTAAGCTAATTCTTTATCAAAAAGTAAAGGCGAGCACCGAGGCTCGCCTTTACTTGAAAAACTAAGTTGATTACGCTGCCTCAACGATGTTGACTACGCGGCGGCCACCTTTGGTGCCGAACTCAACTGTGCCTGCTGCTAGAGCAAACAAAGTGTCGTCTTTGCCGCGGCCCACTTTTGCACCTGGGTGAAAGTGGGTGCCGCGCTGGCGAACGAGAATCTCGCCTGCGTTTACTTCTTGACCTGCGTAGCGCTTTACGCCTAGACGCTGTGCGTTTGAGTCGCGACCGTTTCGGGTCGAGCTAACACCTTTTTTGGATGCCATTTGACGTCAGTCCTTTACTTAATCTCGGTGACCTGAACGCGGGTTAGGTCTTGACGGTGACCCTGGCGCTTCTTGTAACCAGTCTTGTTCTTGTATTTCTGAATGACGATCTTAGGACCACGAAGGTCGTTCAGAATCTCAGCTACAACCTTCACCTTGGCAAGTGCCTTAGCGTCGGTAGTAACCTTGTCGCCATCGACTAGCAAAAGAGCCGGAAGCTCGATCTTGCCATTTGCATCACCTTGGATGCGGTCAAGCGTAACAATGGTGCCTACTGACACCTTCTCTTGACGACCGCCTGCGCGGACAACTGCGAAAACCACGGATTTACCCTTTGTTCAAAAAGAATGATTAGTTGCGGTGCGATAACTCAGCAAGCAACAAGGGTTTAGTCTACCTTGCAAAATGCTGAGGGTCAAACTATTTAGAGCGTGTTGCCCTCTGTGTTTTCATCTTTCGATGAAGTTTTGTTTGCAATGTCAGCGCTGCTTACGCGGCGTCGTCTGCCCTGGCCTGCTGGTTTTGGCTCTGGCAACGCATCGAGAACTGATTCCAAAAGCTTTTCAGTCTCGGCTGCTGGAGCCGATGTTGATTCTTTTTCAACCAAAACGATTGGTGGCAAAACGATTGGTGAAGGTTCGCCGGCCGCCTCATGAGCTGCAACAGTCGATGCCGCAATCTTTGCAACCAAACTGTTGATCTCAACTGCGCGCTCAGGTGTAACCACCTTCATCTGCTCAATTTTGGCACCGTTTGAGCCAGAACTGCCATTGCCAGAGCCAGAGCCAGAGCCAGAGCCAATGTTGGCATTGTTTGAGCCAGAGCCACTGTTTGAGTTGCCCGAACCGTTGTTATTGGCGTTATTCGAGTTGTTACCGCCGTCGCGACCCTTGCCCTTGCGCTTCTGGTTGTTTGGGCCTTCACGGTTTGAAGAGCGGTTTTCGCGAACATCTTGGTCGCGGTCAGTGTTGTGACGGTTGCGAAGAATCGGTTCATGGTGAACCACCACGCCACGACCTGCACAAACCTCACACGGCTCGCTGAAAGCTTCGAGAAGGCCAATGCCAAGTTTCTTGCGTGTCATCTGAACTAAGCCAAGTGAGGTTACCTCAGCCACCTGGTGCTTGGTGCGGTCGCGGCTTAGGCACTCAATGAGACGACGTGAGACTAAGTCTCGGTTTGATTCGAGAACCATATCAATGAAGTCGATCACGATGATGCCGCCGATGTCGCGCAAGCGCATTTGGCGAACAATCTCTTCAGCAGCTTCAAGGTTGTTCTTGGTGACGGTCTCTTCGAGGTTGCCTCCAGAACCGACAAACTTGCCGGTGTTGACGTCAACAACCGTCATGGCTTCGGTTCGGTCAATCACAAGTGAACCGCCTGATGGCAAATAAACCTTGCGATCAAGAGCCTTGGCAATTTGTTCGCTAACGCGATAAGCCTCGAAGATATCGGCTTCTTCGGTGTATTCCTGAACACGTTCTAGCAGGTCAGGCGCCACAGCTGAAAGGTATCCTCGAATGGTTTCAAGGGCATCTGCACCCGAAATAACCATGCTCTGAAAGTCTTCATTGAAAACGTCGCGAACGATTTTGATCAAAAGATCTGGCTCGCTGTGAAGCAAAGTCGGGGCTTGGCCCTTTTCGACCTTCGAGCTGATGTCGGCCCACTGGGCCTGCAAACGTTCAACGTCGAGGGTTAGCTGCTCTTCGGTGGCACCCTCAGAAGCGGTGCGAACGATTACGCCAGCATCTTCAGGCAAAATCTCTTTAAGGATTTTCTTCAGGCGTGAGCGCTCAGAATCTGGCAACTTGCGAGAGATTCCGGTCATGCTGCCGTTTGGCACATAAACCAAGTAGCGACCAGGTAGCGAAACCTGAGAAGTCAGTCGTGCACCTTTTTGGCCAACTGGGTCTTTAGTGACCTGCACCAAAACTGTGTCGCCCGACTTGAGGGCAAGCTCAATTCGACGCGGTTGGTTTGAGCTGGCATCTGCAAGCTCCCAGTCAACCTCGCCAGAGTAAAGCACGGCATTGCGGCCACGG
>CANFKN010000082.1 GCA_947447385.1 Microbacteriaceae bacterium | reverse complement strand
TCGCGCCAAGAACGCTAGCACTGTGAACTACTACAAGGGTCTAATCGCCATGCGCAAGGCACACCCAGCCTTCAGAATGGCAACTTCGGCTGCCATAGATAGCAACCTCAGCATTGCGACCACGGCGAAGAACTCGATCACCATGAAGTTAAACGGCAAGGCCGTTGGCGACTCTTGGAAGAATATCGTTGTTCTTCACAACCCGAACACATCTGCAGTGACGCTAAAGTTGCCAGCTAAGGCGAACTGGTTAGTTGCGGTCAATGGCACAGCGGCTGGTACCAAGACACTCAAGACTTTGAAGTCAGCGAAGAGTGTCGTGGTTCCCGCGCAAACCAGCATGGTGCTTCACTACTAGGAATGCTGGAGCACTGCCAGTTAGGCGCACGTCTAGGCAGGAGCTCCGCGATTGGGCACGCACTCAAGTTTGCGTGCCCAATCGCATTTAAGTCATTGTTACTGGTTCAAAGGTCAATCTGCTCAGTTCTTCAGGGTCGCTGAGAGCCACTTCTAGCGGGTTCAAATCGAACCTTAGTCTGTGTCCACTATTTCTCCAGGCGGGTCCGCTCGCAATGCGCCAGAGCATCTCGAGGTTTTTTGCAGTATCTCGGCGCACGGCCGCTTCGCTCTCTGGTCGCCCATTTCTACCACTCAACCAAGAAAATCCAGTAGCTATCGCTGCCATGGCATTTGGTTCACTTACGGGCCAGTCAGACCCGAAGGTCACGAGGGCTCCAGCTGAAGTCAGCCGGTTAAAGTCACCGAGAACGGCTCGCTTCGAATAGGGGAGTGCCGCGTTTGCGCGTTCATCCTCGAGAGAGTTCGCCAGCCACTGAGGGCTCATAACGACCTCAACGTCAAGGAGGTCGAACCGTGGCAAGTCGCGCTCGAGAACAAGCTCTGCATGGGCAATAACAGGCCTCGCTGCACCAGACCAGATGTTGTTTGCACGCGCTGTATCTATTGCATCAAGAGCTAGGCTTACAGCGGCGTCACCGATAGCGTGAAAGTGAGGTCTCAGATCGGGGCTTATCTGCGCAAGCTCAACGAGCATCTCATTTAGAGCGTCTTTACTCCATAACGGCGAGGGTGAGGCCACATCAATGTATCCGCCCTCTAAAGCGGCCGTCTTAGAGCTGATAACTCCATCTAGAAATATCTTGACGCCAGCGATAGCGATTGTTTGGCAACCGACCTTAGCTCGTAGGCTTGACAAGCGTTCAAGCGACGCACGTAAATATCTGAGTTGCTCATCTGATTCGCCCTGAGCTACCCTAAACCACAGGTCGTAATTCAAATCTAACTTGTTCGTTTCAGCTGCTGCCAAATAGGCTTCGAACATTCCTGGATCAATCCATGCATCTGCGATTGTGATGAAGCCGGCGTCTTTTAATTTTTTGTCTGCCGATGAGAGATATGAGATGTCTTCTGGCAACGTCGGCGAGGGTTGTTCATTCAGCACCAGCTGCATAGCAGGCCACTCCCGAAGTAGTCCCATCGGCCTGTTGTCTTCGCCGAGCACAACTTCGCCTTCTTTCAGAGCGGGTGCGCTATCAAGTAACCCAGCCTTTGAAAGCGCCGCGCTGTTGACCCACAGGCTATGCCTATCGGCCGAATGAATCACGATAGGTATGTTTCTCGATGCCACATCAAGTCTCTTTGCAGTGAAATCTTCGGGCAAGTCTTGGTCGAACGATGTCACATCGAGCCATGGCAGGTTTGGATTATCATTTATAAAACTCGCAAGTGTACCAACGATGCCATCGACATCAAGGTGCTCAGAGATTTGAAACGAAGCGCTCTCGCGAGCCGCGAACAGCGGGTGGCAGTGTCTGTCGGCAAATGCTGGCAACAACCAAGTGCCGTCAGAATCGCGCTGAATCCAACTCTCAGTCACGATTATTGGCGAGAGATTCTTCACGCAGGTAACACCCAGCACAGAGCGATTCATAGGTAACATCGAAGCCATCGATTGCAACCTGGTCACCGGTGAAAACGAACGAACCGTTGACTAAGCGCGCGTTGAAAAGGGCCTTTCGCCCGCATCGGCAGATCGTTTTTAGCTCCTCAAGACTGTGAGCAATTTCTAGAAGCCGCAGGCTGCCAGGAAAACCTTTCGTCAAGAAGTCCCCTCTAATGCCGTATGCCAGAACCGGAAAACCGTCGAGAACTGCGATTTCCATCGCTTGGTCAACTTGCTCTGGAGTCAGAAACTGCGATTCGTCTAGAAGCAAACAGGCAACGGGCTTGGCCGTGCGTTCCAGCACGATCGATGCGTAGTAGTTGAACTCCTCGCGCAAGTTAGCCCCAGGCACGACTAGAAAATCTACTTCACGAGTTACACCAAGTCGTGAAACGATTGATTTATCGCCTCGAATGTCGATTGACGGCTTTGCAATCAGAACGTTTTGACTTCGCTCTTCGTAGTTGTAGGCCGCCTGTAGAAGGGCCGTGCTTTTACCGCTATTCATAGCTCCATAGCGAAAATATAGTTTGCTCACATGAATATGCTAACGCTGTAATTCTGGCACTTGACTCTTGATGGTTGCGAGCCTAAATTGATTACCTAATCAACGAACGAAACGTAGGGGAAGACGTTTCAAAATCGGAGGTTAGTAATGTCTAAAACCAACATGCCCGGCAGTTGCTTCTTAATGGTTCACGCGGTGCCAAAATCTGTTTTGTCGCGCCTTGAGAGTGAACTATCTGCACTTATCCATGCACAAGGTGCTTGGGAATGGCTGAAATCGCCAAACTTAGCTTTCACTGTTGACTTCAACTCGCAGGTTAGTGAGCCCATGTTGAGTGGTTCGATGGCCTTCAACGCCAACCTCGACACTGTTTCGCAAATCGCGTCGCGTCTGGCTGCATTGAGAACAATTTGGTTCGAAGTAGCTATTGAATACTCAATGCATGGCCTGGGTCAAAGGTATTGTTACACACCGCTGCTCGGCATCTTTCACAGTCAGCTCGATGAAGTAGGCAATCAAGTATTCGGTGAGAATCAACTGAAATCACTTACTGAGAACCATAGAGGTTCGAGTTTGCAACAAAAATTGCGTGAAGTTCTAGGCGTTGAATGGGATTCTCAGCTTGAGCCGCTACGCAAAGCTAACTACGAGGTTAGATACCTGACCGACTTGGCCAGCTAGCCTTCGTAACTTCTAAACACGACAACTGCGTTGTGACCACCAAAGCCAAAAGAGTTGCTAATTGCCAGAATCGGGCCATCAGGAAGTTCTCTCGGTGATGTTGCAACATCTAGTGGAATCTCAGGGTCCTGATTATCAAGGTTGATTGTTGGGGGAGCTAGGCGGTTTTGCAGGGCCAAAACAGTGAAGATCGCTTCAACAGCCCCCGCGCCGCCGAGTAGGTGCCCGGTAGAAGCTTTGGTTGCCGAGACAATGATGTTCTTGAGTTGTTCGCCAAAAACTCGCTTGAGAGCGGTGTATTCGGCAATGTCGCCTACCGGTGTGCTCGTTGCGTGAGCATTGATGTGAACAACATCTTCGATTGAGGCATTGGCCTGCTTCAGTGCAGCTAGAACCGCACGGGCTGCGCCAGTGCCTTCAGGGTCTGGGGCCGTGATGTGGTGTGCATCAGAGGTTACCGCTCCGCCAACCAGTTCTGCATAAATTTTTGCGCCACGGGCGATTGCGTGCTCTTCGGTCTCTAAAACCAATGCAGCACCGCCTTCACCCATTACGAATCCGTCGCGATTGACGTCATAAGGGCGCGAAGCCTGGGCAGGGCTATCGTTCTTTTTTGATAGAGCATGCATCGCGGCGAAGGCTGAAATTGGCAGCGGGTGAATAGCTGCTTCGCAGCCACCAGCTACAACAACGTCAACTGAACCGCTCAACAAGCGATCAAGCGCGTTTGCAATAGCCTCAGTGCTCGATGCACACGCCGAAACAGCAGTTCTTACGCCGCCTCTAGCGGCAATGTCCATGCCGATAGCCGCTGCTGGGCCATTAGGCATCAGCATTGGAACAGTCATCGGCAAAACGCGGCGCGGGCCTCGCTCCTTTAGGGTGTCAAAGGCATCAAGAAGTGTCCAGACGCCTCCGATGCCTGTAGCGAACTCGACCGCGAGACGCTCGGGCGCGACGTCTGGCTTGCCAGCGTCGGCCCAAGCTTCGCGAGCCGCAATTAGGGCAAACTGACTCGACGGGTCGAGTCGCTTTGCTTCTTGAGGTGTAAGAATTTCGCTTGCAGGTACTTTTGCCTGACCAGCGAAGGTTACCGGAACCTCGTATTTTTCAATCCACGGCTTGTCGAGAGTTGAGATACCCGATTCGCCAGCTAGCAGAGCCTGCCAAGTAGATTGAGCGTCGCCACCGAGTGGCGTAGTAGCGCCTATGCCTGTGACAACGATTTTGCGGCTCAAGGTAATTAGCCCTGTGCGCCTACGATGAAGTCAACTGCGTCACCGACGGTGATTAGGTTCTTTACTTCTTCGTCTGGAATCTTCACGCCGAATTTGTCTTCTGCGTTTACAACGATGGTCATCATTGAGATTGAGTCGATGTCTAGGTCGTCAACAAATGACTTCTCTAGGGCTACTGCGTCAGCAGCGATGCCAGTCTCGTCGTTTACGATCTCTGCTAGACCGGCTAGAACTTCGCTCTGCGAAAGTGCCATGGTTTTCTCCTTATGAGGGTTTGAAATGATTCTTGACTAGTTTAAGGCATAACTACGACTTGGGCGCCGAAGGCGAGCCCCGCGCCAAAGCCAATTTGAAGTGCCAAGCCGCCAGATTTGACCTCGCCTGACTTTAGCAAGGCGTGCATTGCTAGCGGAACACTGGCTGCCGACGTGTTACCGGTGTGAACAATGTCTCGAGCAACGACAACGTTTTCAGGTAGCTTGAGTTGCTTCGCAAGTTCATCAATGATGCGAATGTTCGCTTGGTGGGTAACGAGAGCATCAAGGTCTTCGGCTTCAACGCCGGCAACTTCGAGGGCTTTCTTTGCTACCTTTGCCATCTCCCAGACAGCCCAGCGAAATACGGTTTGACCCTCTTGGCGCAGCGTTGGCCATGCGGTTGTTCCATCTCGCAGCTCTAACAACGACGCGCTCATGCCTACGGCATCCCAGTGTGAGCCGTCGCTGCCCCAAACCGTTGGCGAAATGCCAGGAGTGTCGCTAGGACCAACAATGGCGGCGCCTGCGCCGTCGCCTAATAAGAAAGAGATCGTGCGGTCTGTAGGGTCGATGAAATCGCTAAGTTTTTCGCCACCAACAACCAAGACGTATTTGGCCATGCCAGAACGCACTAGGGCGTCTGCCTGTGCGATTCCATAGCAATAACCGGCACAAGCCGCTGAGATGTCAAACGCGGGGGCTGGGTTGGCACCGATTTTATCTGCCAATAGTGCTGCGGCTGATGGGGTCTGGTGCGGGTGAGTGATTGTGCTGAAGAGAACGGCACCAATCTCACTTGGGTCGATTCCGGCAGCCGCGATGGCCTGTTGTGAAGCGTCAACGGCCATATCCATAAGGCTCAAATTTGCACTTGCACGACGGCGCTCAATGATGCCAGTGCGCTGGCGAATCCATTCGTCACTTGAGTCAATAGGCCCAGCCACCTCGTCATTAGAGACAATCAGATCGCCTCGAGCCGCGCCGAGTCCATAGATTCGCGAGAACTGAACTGCGGTGTATTGGTTTAGCTGTGGGTGCGACATTTAGCCTCAGATCATTCTTTTTCTGGAATAACGGCCATAACGAACAATCGTTTAGCCATGGTTTGAGATTAGCGCAAGGGCCGCGTCTAGTTGGTCAGGGGACTTAAGAGCAAGCGTTTCAACCCCCGGCATAGAACGCTTTGCTAGTCCTGCCAGAGTGCCGCCAGGGCAAACCTCGATTATTGCCGTGATACCGGCTTCGACCATTGCGGCCATGGTGAGGTCCCACCTCACCGGGCTTGAAACCTGCTTAACCAGCAACGAAACAAACTCTGGGCCAGATTTGACCAGCTTGCCACCGGCGTTTGACCAAAGATATCGTTTCGGGTCTTGAACTTGCAATGATTCAAC
>CANFKN010000081.1 GCA_947447385.1 Microbacteriaceae bacterium | reverse complement strand
CGTGAATGGCTCTTCGAAATTGACGTGACCGAGGTCAAACAGCACCTTGGTGAAGAAACGCGCATAAAGCAGGTGCAAAATGGCGTGGGTTACGCCGCCGACATATTGGTCAACAGGTGCCCAAGCAGCTGCCTCAGCTGGGTCAAAAGCGACCTCAGCGCTGTTTGGTGACAGGTAACGCAAGAAGTACCAAGACGAGTCAACGAAGGTGTCCATCGTGTCTGTGTCGCGCTTTGCAGGCGCACCACACTTCGGGCACGGCACGTTCACCCAGTCGCTTGCAGCACCTAGCGGGCTGGTGCCCTTAGGTGAGAGGTCGAGACCCTCAGCGGCAGGAAGCTCAACTGGCAACTGGTCAGCTGGCACAGGAACCTCGCCACAAGATTCACAGTGGATGATCGGAATCGGGGTGCCCCAGTAGCGCTGACGACTGATCAGCCAGTCGCGCAATCTAAAGTTCTTAGCAGCTTCACCGTTGCCCTCTTTGCTTAGGTATTCGATGGCAACACCGATTGCCTCAGCTTTTTCAAGGCCGTTAAGTGGCCCAGAGTTGATCAGCACGCCATCGCCAGCTGCAGCCAAACCAGTCTGAAGCGGGTCAGCTTCGCCAGTTTCAAGAACGACTCGAACCGGCAAACCGAACGCGCGTGCAAAGTCGAGGTCGCGCTGGTCGTGTGCCGGCACGGCCATGATTGCCCCGTGGCCGTAATCAGCCAAAACGTAGTCGCTTGTCCAGATTGGCAAGCGTTCACCGTTGATTGGGTTAATAGCGTAACGACCCAAGAAAACACCCGATTTTGGTCTGTCAGTTGCCAAACGTTCAATGTCGTTGGCTTTCTTGGTTGCGTCGAGGTAATCATTAAAAGCTGCTTGGATGCTCGCGCCATCGCCCTCAATAACCGCAGGGTCGCTCACCAATTCGGTTGCTAGGGCGCTGTCGGGTGCTACAACCATAAAGGTTGCGCCAAATAGGGTGTCTGGGCGGGTTGTGTACACAACGACCGGCTCATCGCGACCCTCAACAACAAACTTGACGTCAGCGCCGTTTGAGCGGCCGATCCAGTTGCGCTGCATGGTCAGAACTTTCGAAGGCCAGTTGCCCTCGAGTGTGTCAAGGTCATCAAGCAATCGGTCGGCGTATTCAGTGACCTTGAAGAACCACTGAGTCAGGGCCTTCTTGGTTACTGCACTGTCACAGCGCTCGCACAAACCGCCAACAACCTGCTCATTTGCAAGCACTGTCTGACAGCTTGGGCACCAGTTCACCATTGAGTTTTTGCGATAAGCCAAACCCTTGTTGTAGAACTCTAGAAACAACCACTGATTCCAGCGGTAATAAATAGGGTCGCAAGTGCGAATCACGCGGTCCCAGTCAAACGAACATGCGTAGCGGCGCATTGACGAGCGCTGCTGCTCAATGTTGTCGTAGGTCCAGCCGCGAGGGTCGAGGCCGCGCTTGATTGCTGCGTTTTCTGCTGGTAGGCCGAAGGCATCCCAGCCAATTGGGTGAAGCACATTGAAGCCCTTTTGCGCCCAGTAACGCGCAACCACATCGCCGAGCGCATAGGCCTCAGCGTGACCCATGTGAAGGTCACCAGAAGGGTAAGGGAACATGTCTAGAACATACTTTTTAGGGCGAGTGTCGCCAGGCTTGCCAGATGCAAAAGGGCGCAGTTGATCCCACACCGGCAGCCACTTGTCTTGAATGTCAAAGACGCTATAACCGGTTTCGTCAGCAGGGGTTTGTGTTGATTCAGACATAACGTCTAGGTTACCAAGCGTCGGGCACTTCAAGGGCTTCTAACAGCGCTCTTGCCTTGAGTTTGGTCTCTGCAACTTCGAATTCGGGGTCACTGTCGCTGGTGATGCCTCCCCCGATGCCAATGCTCAGGGTGTCGCCCTCGAAAACAATGCTGCGAATCACCATCGCGATGTCGGTGTGGCCAAAGTGACCGAAATAGCCGAAGAGCCCCGAGTATGTGCCGCGCGGCCCGCCTTCGAACTCTTCAATCAGTTCAACTGCCTTAATCTTTGGCGCGCCAGTCATTGAGCCACCTGGAAACATCGCTAAGACTGCATCGAGGTGGGTGAACCCGTCGCGAATTTGACCTTCGATTGTGCTCACCAGCTGATGAACCGTCGCATAACTTTCTACTTCAAAAAGTTTTGTGACTTTAACAGAGTCTGGTTCGCAAACTTTCGTGAGGTCGTTTCGCATCAGATCGACAATCATCAGGTTCTCGGCGCGTTCTTTAACGTCGGATGCCAGCTCAGCAACCACGAGCTCATCGGCCTCAACCGTGGTTTCTGGCGCGCGGGCACGGGTGCCTTTGATCGGCTTGGTCTGAAGTAACCCATCACGGTTCGCTGTGAGAAACTGTTCGACGCTCGCACTCACGAGAGCAAAATCGCCGACGCGCATGAAGCCAGAATATGGTGCAGGGTTGATCTCACGCAAGCGATAAAAAACATCAAGGGGGTCGCGTTGGTGTTGCGCGGTTAGTTGGTTGGTTAGACAAACTTGATAGACATTGCCAACTCTGATTTGCTCTTTCGCCGATGCAATGAGTTCAAGATATTGTTCGTCGGAGTGCCGAGCGCTAATCGACTCAATGCTTCTTTCGGCGCGACGTGCGAAGCGGTAGCCCTTGGCGTTGCCTCCGGTAAGCGTCAGATTTAACAGCGCGGCGAAGAACCAGCGGTCAAACGCCTCTTGAGTGCTGAAAAAACCTATGAACCACATTTGGCGTTTTGCGTGGTCAAAGACCATTCCCCTGCTGACGGTGAGCGCTCTAGAAGTTGACTTTGGGTCATATGCCAACGCGAAGATGATGCCGGGGCGCCAGTCAAAAGGCAACTCTAGGTCAGCGCCCGAGCTGACTGAGTCGGCGAAACTTATCTGCGCGTCGATGAGTGGCTGAGCGCCGACTTCGCCGAAACGAAACTCGGTAACGGCTTCGGCATCACCGATAACCGAAAATCTCTGCGTTGGGTGCGCTTCGCGGTCAAGCCAAAACGCCTGCTCGTTATCGGCAAAAAAAGCAGCAAAACAGTCGCCTGGAGCTACCCAACCCGCAAAGTTGCGGGCGAAAAGTTGGCGGCTTGTCATAGTTTGGCTTTCAATGCGGTTGTGCACATAATTTTGCGAATTGGAGCAGTTTCTAGCCTATAGATTAGAGGCAACGGTGTGCCCGCACTTTGAACGCGAGAGGAGTGAAACGTGAGCCCATTCAGTGAAGAAGCTGAGTTCTTTCGTTTTGCCTCTAGAAAACTAAACCGAGTGTCAGAAGCTGGCGTTGAGGTGCAACTCGCGGTGGCCGACTCGTGGCTGGTTGATGAAGGGCGAGTTCGCAACCTAAACGCTCACTATGCAAGATTCGCGCGCTGGGTGATGGCGATTGATGCAAATGCCGAAACACAGCTTGCTGACTTTTTTGATTGTGTGACTGCAGCTTTGCCTAGTGAAGGCAGGTGGTTTCCGCGCATCGAGTTTCACACGGAGGCTCCAGAAGGTGCACGTTTACATTTTCGACTGCGGAGTGCCCCAGATTTGAGCCCCAGTTTGCTCCTCTGGGCATATGAGGGAACCGACGCTCGAAACAACCCAATGGTCAAAGGCCCCGACCTTAGCTATGGAATGCAGTTGCGCCGAAAAGCCAAGGTTCACGGCGCTGACGAAGCAGTATTCGTAACCTCAGAAGGTTTCATAAACGAAGGAGCGCTCAGTTCACTGGTTTGGTGGCGCGGCGACGTTCTCTGCAGCACATCTGAAGATTTAGCCTGGTTGCCGTCGATTACCCGAGATGAAGTCTTTAGTTTGGCGCGCGACTGCGGCAACGAAACCAAACTCGAGTTAGCAACACCTCAGTCTTTGGCTGGACTCGAAGTTTGGGCGCTCAGCAGCCTGCAGGGCGTGCGACCTGCCACAGGACTGCTGATTGGCGATGAAAGACTTGAGTTCGCAACCCCTGTGAAGGCTGAGGCTTTTCAAAAGCGACTGCGAATGCTTGCCGCGACAGTACGCTAGCAAATTTTGAAACCGATAGCCGCGAAAGTTTGCTAACCGATCTTCTGAACGCGGTCGGCCAGCGCGACAACATCTGGGTCATGGCTGATGACAACAACCGCTCGATGGCTGCGACTCTTAGCCAACGCTAAGAGCTCTTTCATTAAACTTTGCCCGTTTTCATAATCAAGGTTTGCTGTTGGTTCGTCGAAAATCAATACATCGAAATCAACCAAAAGTGCACGAGCCAAAGCCAATCGTGCCACCTCCCCGCCAGATAATGCTCTGCCCAACTCGCCCAAATCGGTGCTCAGTCCGGCTCTTGACTCAAGCATCGACCAGAGCTTCACACGCCTAAGCACATCAATCATTTCTTGATCGCTGGCATCGGGCTTTGCAACTTTTAGGTTTGCAGCCACGTCGCCAGCAAAAATCGTAGGGTGCTGCTGCAAGTAGCCAATTTTGTTTCTAAGCGCATTTGCGCCGGACTTGCTCACTTCGACTGAGTTGTAGCAATAACTGCCCGAATCAATAGCAAGAAAACCCGAAAGAGCTAAAGCAATAGTGGATTTTCCGGAGCCACTAGCACCGGTCAACGTGAGAACCTCGCCAGCGTGCAGTTCAAGATATAAATCAGCCACCACTGGTGCCTCGCCATAGCCAAAGCTTGCGCCCTTGAGCTTCAAGCTTTCAAAATCAGGCAAAATAACATCATCGTTTGAGACCCGCAAATGGTCTGGAATTTTTGCCTCTAAAACTTCATGCACCCTCCCTGCCGAAACGAGGTAGCGCTGCCATGCCGATGCAACTGGCTGCACGACCTGCAGAACGTCGAACACAGCAAGCGGCAAAAGCGTCACGACTGCAACCCAGACGCCAGCAATTTGGCCTGCTGCAAAAGCGTCGGCTGCGAAATAAGCGCTGAACGCGGTAGCGAGCACCGAAAGAAGTGCGAAACCGGATTGCTGCAATCCAAGCGACCAGGCAGACACTTTTGCAGATCTAGCCATTGCGGTTTCGGCCGCTGAGATGCTTTCGATTTGATTGCCTGCCCAGCCAAACGCCCGAAGTTCATCAAGTGATTCAAAAAGCTTCAGAGTCTCGACGCTAAGCGACGCACGTTGCGAAGCATTTTGAACATCAGCCCGACGCGAAAATACACCTGAGATTGGAACAGCGACGAAGAACGCTAGCAAACATGCAAGGCCAAGCACAGCGGCTGCATTTGGCACCAAAAGTGCAAGACCAATCACGCTCAAGGCGGTTACTAAAGCAGATTGAATAAGTGGCGAAATAACTCGCAAAGGCAAAAACTGGAGCTCATCTACATCACTTGTGACTCGGCTGAGCATCTCACCCGATCGAATCGAACCAAAGCCAGCTGGCGAGAAAGGAATTAGAGCTGCAAAGACTCTAGGTCGCAAATGTGCGAGTTGCTTGAAGGCTGCGTCGTGCAGCAATAGGCGCTCAACATACCTAAAGAACGCTCGACCTAACGCAAAGCCTCGAACACCTACAACGGCAAGTTGCAGATAAAGCACGGGCGGCATCTCGGCCGCTCGCGAAATCAGCCAAGCCGAGGTTGCAAGCAGTGCAACCGCTGAGATTCCCTGCAGGGTTGAAACGAATAGGCCGAGCCAAAAACCTTTGGTGGCAGGTAATCCGAGTTTTATGAGTCTGAAGTTAGACACGGTGCACCTGCTCTGCAGCGTCGATAACCTGAGCTTGATGACTAATGGCCACCACTGCAAAACCTTCAGCGGTGAGCTGCCGAAACCCTGCAATCACTTCAGCCGTTAGCGAGGGATTCAGCGCCGAAGTGCCTTCATCTAGGAGCAAATAGCGAACCGACTCAGTGGTCAACGCGCGATAAATTGCCCGAGCAAGCGCAACCCGTTGGCGCTGACCGCCTGAGAGCAACGTGCCATGGTCACCAGCTTGGGTTTGACCGTGAAACTCAGGTTCATCGATGATCGCCAAGGTCAGGGCTTTTTTCAAGGCGTCGCCATCTGTTGCGCTGAAACCGACAACGTTTT